>CAYXKL010000037.1:0-21857 GCA_964464825.1 uncultured Melioribacter sp.
GTAAATAACCTTCTCGGAAGAAATTATTCGTTAAGAGGTACTGTAGTTAAAGGAGCTCAACGGGGCAGACTATTAGGATTCCCTACTGCAAATCTTAAACTTTCGGATGACAGAAAAGCAATTCCTAAAAGAGGTGTTTATATTGTTGAATGTAAGTGTGAAGCCGAACAATTATTTGGAATAATGAATATAGGACTGCGTCCTACATTTGGTGATACATTGGAATTGGTAATTGAAGTTCATTTGCTGAATTTTAATCGTGATATTTACGGGGCAGATTTAGTTGTTGATTTCAAAAAAAGATTACGTGATGAAAAAAAATTTGAATCAAAAGAGGAGCTGATTCATCAGATTGAAGAAGACAAAACAAAAGCATTGGAGTTTATTAATAGTTTTAATAATTAATTAATTCCGGTTACGACTTGAATTACATTGTAAAACAAAAAGTAAGGAGTTACAAATGTCGTTATCAAAAGAAGTAAAGAGTGCAATAATTAAAAAATATGGAAAGAACGAAAAAGACAGCGGTACTGCTGAAGTTCAAATAGCACTTTTAACAGAACGTATAAATCAACTTACATCCCATTTTGAAGGCCACATGAAAGATCATGCTTCAAGAAGAGGATTGATGCAGCTCGTAGGGAAAAGAAGAAGAATTCTTGATTACGTCGCAAGCAAAGATATTGAAAGATATCGTGCTATAATTAAAGATTTGAACATAAGAAAGTAAAAGAGGTTATTAATGATTTATTCTAAAGAAGTCGAGATTGGCGGAAAAATATTAAAGATAGAAACCGGCAAACTCGCAAAACAATCAAATGGTGCAGTTACAGTTCAATACGGTGATACAGTAGTTTTAGTTACAGCAGTTGCCGGTAATTTGAGAGAAGATATAGATTTCTTTCCGCTAAGTGTTGAATACCGCGAAAAAGCTTATGCTGCGGGAAAAATCCCGGGCGGATTTTTTAAGCGTGAAGGTAAACCAAGTGATAAAGAGGTTCTCAGCGCTCGTTTAATCGATCGTCCAATTAGACCATTATTTGCAGATAATTATTACAACGATACTCAAGTTGCAGCATTTGTTTATTCATATGATAATGAAAACGATGCCGATGTGCTAGCTGCCGTTGGTGCATCTGCTGCACTTGTAATTTCAGATATACCCTTTCTTGAACCGGTTGGCGAAGTGAGAGTCTGTAGAGTTAACGGGCAATTAATTGTCAATCCAACTAACACGCAAGTTGAAGAAAGCGACCTCGAATTAGTTGTTGCCGGTACCGATAGTTCTATTATGATGGTAGAAGGCGAAGCTAAAGAAATTAGTGAAAATGATATGCTTGATGCATTGAAATTTGCACATAGTGAAATAAAAAAACTTGTAAAAGTTCAGAACGAATTGAGAGAACTTTGCGGTAAACCCAAAATGGCTATACCGGAAAAAATAATAGATCAGAATTTGCTGAATGATGTTAAAGAATTAGCTCTAGATAAATTCAAAATTATAGTTTCTTCTGTTTTAGCAAAAGAAGAACGTTCAGCTAAAAATGATGAGTTAGAACAAGAGGTTATTTCAGCTTTAGCAGAAAAATATCCTGAACAAGAAAAAGTTATTAAAGAAATTCTGCATGATATGGAAAAAGATTTAATGCGTAAGAGAATTCTTGAGGAAGGATTACGTCTTGATGGCAGAACCACTACACAAATTCGTCCTATTACATGTGAACTTGGTATATTACCTCGTCCACATGGTACTGCTCTTTTTACAAGAGGTGAAACTCAAAGTTTAACAACTTTAACTTTGGGCACTAAACAAGACGAACAAATTATTGACGGCCTATCAACTGAATATAAAAAGAGATTTATACTTCATTACAATTTTCCGCCATTTAGTGTTGGTGAAGTTGGAAAGTATAGCGGTGTCGGTAGAAGAGAGGTAGGCCACGGTAATCTTGCTGAAAGATCGTTAAAAAATATTATTCCAGCAGAGACAGTTTTTCCGTACATGATCAGGTTAAATTCAGAAATTCTGGAATCAAACGGTTCATCATCTATGGCTACAGTTTGTGCCGGTTCTCTTGCATTAATGGACGGCGGTGTACCGATTAAATCTGCTATTGCCGGTATTGCAATGGGACTTGTAAAAGAAGGCGATAAATATGCAGTTCTCTCTGATATTTTAGGTAATGAAGATCATCTTGGTGATATGGATTTCAAAGTTGCCGGATCTGAAAAAGGAATAACTGGATTTCAGATGGATATAAAAATTCAAGGCATCTCTTTCGAAATAATGGAAAAAGCTTTAGCTCAAGCTAAAGAAGGTAGAATGCATATTCTAAAAATTATGAATGAAACTATTTCTGCACCAAGGCCGAGTATATCAAAATTTGCTCCTATTCTTCTTTCTACTAAAATTCCGGTTGAAAAAATTGGAACTGTTATCGGTCCTGGCGGAAAAGTAATTCAGAAAATACAAAAAGAATACGCTGTGGAAATATCTATAGAAGAAGATGGTACCGTAAGTATAGCCGGGCAAGATCACCAAAAAGCAAAAGAAGCAAAAGAGTATATAAAATTGATGACTGCAGAGCCAGAAGCTGGTAAAAATTATAACGGAAAAGTGGTTAAAATTACTGACTTTGGTGCATTTGTTGAATTTCTTCCCGGCAATCAAGGTCTTTTACACATCTCTCAAGTAGATACCAAACGCATTGATAAGGTTACTGATGTATTAAAAGAAGGTGATATTATACGTGTTAAATTATTATCAATTGAAAATGGAAAATTCAGTCTTTCCAGGAAAGCTCTTTTGAAAGAAAAAGAAGAACCAAAAGAGGAACAAAAAGTAGAAGAATCAAAAGAAGTAACTGAGTAAAAAAAATAGGAGACTTTTTCAAAAATTAATTCCAAAATTTTCTTGAGATCCAATTACGATATAGGAATTTAAAAAGAGTTGATGCTTACAAAAATAAATTAAACTTATAATAACAATTTTTTTGAAATAGTCTCTTTTACTTAATTTGTATTAGATACAGTTTGAATATTTATCGTTAAAGATAATAGAAGTTTTAAATGAAGATAGGAAATCTTGATTTAGGGAATAAGTTATTTCTAGCCCCCATGGCAGAGGTTACAGATTCCTCATTTAGAAAGATTGCAAAAGAATACGGCGCTGGTTTAACATTTACACAAATGATAAATGCACTTGGTGCAATACGCAGTGATTTTGAAACATTACGTCACCTTTCATTTAACCGTTCAGAAAAACCAATCGGTGTTCAGGTTTTAGGTAATGATCCTGAAATTTTAGGAGAAGCCGCAAAAGAAATTTCAAAATACAAACCGGATTTAATCGATTTAAATTGCGGATGTCCGGTTGAACGTGTTGTCTGCCATAATATGGGAGCTGCTTTACTTGATGATCCCAAAAGAATTGGAACTATTGTCAAAAAAATGGTTGATTCATCGGGTGGTGTGCCGGTTTCTATTAAAGTAAGGCTCGGCAAAGATAAATCTCGAATCAATATTATTGATATTGCCAAATCAGCTGAAAGTAACGGAGTTTCACTTATTATAATCCACACAAGAACCAGAGCTGATAAATATGATTCAGAACCTGATTGGAGCTGGTTAAGAAAAGTTAAAGAAAATATTCAAATTCCAATTGTAGGCAACGGTTCTTTGTTTACACCGCAAGATGTTAAAAAAATGATAGATGAAACCGGATGTGATTCTGCTATGGTAGCACGTGGTGCTCTTGGTAATCCTTTCATTTTCAATCGTTATAATAATCTTGTTGAAAATGGGATTGATCCCGGAATACCTGATATTACATTTGTTAAAGAAGTTTTAATTAAGCATATAAATTTATTAATTGCCGAGTATGGGGATTTACTTTGTTTTGATAAAGCAAAGAAACAAACTATATGGTACTTCAGAACATTCCCTGGTATAGAACAAATTTTAGATAAAGTTTTTACAAGTTCCAATACAAATGAATTATTTTCAATTATTGATTATCATACTAACAACATTTTATCTGGAATATACAATCATCATTCAAATGATGAGATCAATAAAAAGTTTAAAAAGAAAGTGCTTTTTTGGTTAACTGAGGAATATGTTGAAAGTCTCGGTTGAGAAAAAGCCATAGAGTATTTAATGAATAAAGAAATTATAATTAATTCTTCAACATCGCAAAATAGAGTTGCGATAACAGAAGATGGAAACCTTGTCGATTTTTTTGTAGATCATCCCGAAAAGCAAAGAATGGTTGGGGATGTTTATCTTGGAAAAGTTGCAAGAATATTACCCGGCATTAGAGCCGCGTTTATCGATATTGGATTAAAGCACGATGCATTTCTTCATTTTTCTGATATTGGAGATAGAACCGAAGCATTGCAAGGAATTTTTGACGACGATGAAGATGACGATGAAAATCACCAATCGGCACCCACAAATCAAAACGTAACTGAAGGTGAACAGCCTCTCAACACAGATCCCAATGCCGAGCAGCCTACATTAACAATTATTAAGCCGGAATTGAAAGAACGCCAATCTCCTCCTAAACTTCATAAGGGACAAGAGATTTTAGTTCAAATTTTAAAAGAACCGGTTAAGGATAAAGGTGTTCGTGTTACTTCTTCAATTTCTATTCCGGGTAGATTTTGTGTACTTCTGCCGATGGATAATAAAATCGGTGTTTCTAAAAAAATAGTCGATTTCAAAGAACGAAAACGATTAAGAAGAATTGCACGCGGAATAATTCCGCAGAATTGCGGTTTGATTATTAGAACTGCAGCAAAAGATCAGGATGAAGAATCACTCTCCGGTGATTTGAAATATCTTGTTAAGATTTGGGAAAGTATAGAAGAAGATGCAAAAAAACTTGATCCACCTTCATTATTATATAAAGATTTAAGTACAACAATAAGTGTCATTCGCGATCTTTTTACTCCGGATGTATCTAAAGTTTATATTGATTCAAAAAAACTTTACAAAGAAATAAAAAATTATGTTCAATACATCCAGCCAGCACTGCTCGAAAGAATTGAAATCTACAAAGGTGATGAACCGATTTTTGAAGCATTCAAAATTGAGCAACAAATAAAAACTTTAATGGGAAGAAAAGTATCTCTTCCTAGCGGCGGTCATATAGTTATTGAACATACCGAAGCTATGACCGTAATTGATGTTAACAGCGGGCGATATGCAGCGAAGAAAGAACAAGAATTAAATTCTCTTAAAACTGATCTTGAAGCTTCAAGAGAAATTGTTAGACAGTTGCGTATGCGTGATATTGGCGGATTAATTGTTGTGGATTTTATTGATTTAGAAGACGATAAGAATCGAAAGAAAATTTATGATGAATTGAAGAAAGAATTTAAAAAAGATAGAGCCAAAACTGCCATTTTACCAATGACAGAATTTGGTTTAATTCAACTTACTCGTGAACGTGTACGTGAAAATATTGTTCAATCTATGACCGAAGCTTGTCCATATTGCCTTGGTACGGGACTATTAACTAAGAAATCAAATTTAATTCATGAGATAGATGCTTGGTTAAAACGTTATAAATTGGAAGGAAAATATAAATCATTGATTTTGAAAGTCCATCCTTCACTTGGTGATAAATTGAAAGAAGGTTTTATTTCAACAAAAACTAAATTACAGTTAAAATATTTCATTAAAATAAAATTAGACAAAGATGAAAAACTTAGTCCGCAAATATTTAGAATGATTTCTAAAAAGACCGGGGAAGATTTGACTGAAGAATTTGCTTAAAAATCAATTCAATTAATTAAAAGTATTTTATAAATTAATTTACATTAAAGAGGTAAATTTATTTGAGGAGATGATAAATGAAATTTTTCATCGATACTGCAAATATTGAACAAATAAAAGAAGCTGCTTCTTACGGCTTATTGGATGGTGTTACAACTAATCCTTCTCTAGTTGCTAAAGAAGGGAAAAATTTTAGAGAGCTTTTAGAAGAAATTGTAAAAATTGTTGATGGTCCAATCAGTGCAGAAGTTGTTTCAATGGATTATAAAGGGATATTAAAAGAAGCTAATGAGCTTGCTAAAATTCATGATAACATTGTTGTAAAAGTGCCTTTAATTAAAGAAGGTTTGAAAGCAGTAAAAACATTAACCGAAGAAGATATAAAAACAAATGTTACTTTATGTTTTTCACCATCGCAAGCATTGCTTGCAGCAAAAGCTGGTGCTACTTACATAAGCCCCTTTGTTGGCAGACTTGATGATATAAGTCATGACGGAATGGAATTGATCGGTCAGATAGTTCAGATTTATAAAAATTACAATTATAAAACACAAGTGCTTGTTGCAAGCATACGGCATCCGCTTCATCTGGTGGAAGCAGCATTAATGGGTGCAGATGTTTGTACAATGCCGTTTGATGTGATTGAGAAGTTATTTAAACATCCGCTTACAGATATCGGTTTACAAAAATTTCTAAGCGATTGGAATAAAGGAATTCAGAAATAATCCGGGATATATTATACAATATGAAAAAAACAAAATTCTATTCTATTCATGAAAAATTAGGCGCAAAAATTGTGGATTTTGCCGGTTATAAAATGCCGGTTCAATATTCATCAATTATTACAGAACACAAAGCAGTCCGAACAAGCATAGGCGTTTTTGATGTCTCACATATGGGCGAAATTTTTATTCGCGGCGATAAAGCTCTCGATTTTGTTCAACATATAACAGTTAACGATGCATCACTTCTAACAGACGGTAGAGTGCAATATTCTGCGATGTGTTACGAAGATGGCGGTATTGTTGATGATCTTCTTGTTTACCGCATTAACTCAAATGAGTTTATGCTTGTTGTAAATGCTTCAAATAAAGATAAAGATTATGAATGGATGATTAAGAACAATATTTTCGGAGTGGAGGTAATAGATGAAAGCGACGAATATTCTTTACTTGCAGTGCAAGGTCCAAATTCAAAAAGTACAATTGAAAAAATCTGTAGTAAACAACTCGATCTTGAATATTATCATTTTTACTTTGCAGAAATTGCCGGTGTTAATATGATTGTATCAAGAACCGGTTATACAGGTGAATTAGGTTATGAATTATATTTTAAGGGAAATGAAAGTACCGCCGAAAAAATTTGGGATGCAATTTTTGAAGCCGGTAAAGAATTTAATATTCAGCCCGTAGGTTTAGGAGCGCGTGATTCTCTCCGCTTGGAAATGGGATATTGTTTATACGGAAACGATATTGATCAGACTACAAATCCTTTAGAAGCCGGTCTTGCCTGGATTACTAAATTAAAAAAACCTTCTTTTATTGCTAAAGATGTTTTATTGAAAATAAAAGAAAATGGTTTGGTAAGAAAATTAGTTCCATTAGTTTCTGATGAAAAAGCTTTTCCGCGCCATGGCTATGATTTATCTGTCGATGGAACTAAGGTTGGTCATGTTACAAGCGGAACTGTTAGTCCGGTGCTTGAAAAAGCAATTGCACTTGGTTATGTTAAAACTGAATATTCAAAAGAAGGAAATAGAATTAACATATTAATACGCGGTAAAGAAGTACCGTCAATAATAACTAAATTACCATTCGTGAAAAACTGATATGAAAATAAACGTGTTATTTTCGAACAACGGGTACGATGAACTCTTTTTTACCGGCAAAACTTGTGTTGTTGTTGATGTTCTTAGAGCATCATCAGTAGTTGTAAATGCATTGGCAAATGGCGCACGAGAAATAATACCGGTAGGTACAGTAGATTTTGCAATGAAGGTTTCCGGTGATGCATTTAGAAGTCAAACATTATTAGGTGGTGAACGTAATACAAAAAAGGTTCAAGGATTTAATTTAGGTAATTCACCTCTCGAATATACACATGAGGTTGTTAACGGTAGATCTATTATTCATTATACCACCAACGGATCAAGAGCAATTGTAAAAGCAAAATTTTCTGAAAATCTTTACATAGCATGTTTTAATAATTTAAATGCAGTTGTTGAACAAATGATAAAGATTAAAAAGGATTTCGAAATTATTTGTGCCGGCAGCAATGGTTCATTTAATATGGAAGATTCTGTTTGTGCCGGAAAGATCATCTATGAAATTCAGAAAAAAACTAAAGACATTGTTTTAACAGATTCATCGAATGCTTGTTTAATTATGTATAAAACATTTTCAAAAGGCATTTTGAAAATGCTTAAATCTACAGAGCACGGAAAACTTCTGATAGAAAATGGATTTTTTGATGATATTAAAGAATGTGCAAAATTAGATACTACAGATATAGTACCATATTACAATGCCGGTGTTATCAAGAAACTTGAAGTTAATAATACTGCATAAAACATAGATTATATTAATGGCAAAGAGAATAAATAATAAAGAAAATTCGGCTACAGCATCGGATGACAAATTCTTTGTTATTTCACCGCGCAAAAAGAAAAAACTGCTTGGTATTTTTTTAATCGTTTTCGCCCTTTTGATTTTGTTAAGTATCCTATCTTATTCACGTTCTGATGAGTCATCTTTTAGTTATCGTTTTACTGATTTGTTTAATGTATTTTCTCAAAATCCGGAGTTGAAAGAAAAAGCCGCCGGCACTGAGAACTGGCTTGGTATATTGGGCGCATACATTTCTTATTTTTTAATCCATTCAACTCTAGGTTATTTCTCGATAGTATTTCCAGTAATTATGTTTATTTGGGGTTATACCGTAATAAAAGGTGATAACAGTAAAGTTGCAGTTTATACTACTAATTTTTTATTAGTGATGGGGATATTATTAGCAACTTTTTTTGGCGTTCTACGTTTTACAAATGAGATTTCATTATTTACTGATGTTTACGAACTCTCCGGAAATATTGGCGCTTTCCTCGGTAGTGCTATTAGCCGTTTGATGGGAGGTTTGGGTAGTATAATATTTCTTTCTGCTGCAATGCTTGCTATATTAATTATTGCTTTTGATTTTAAATTAAGCCGGGTATTGGGTTTCTTTAAAAAATTAGTAAAAGATGATGAAGAAAAAACCGATATTAATATTAAAATGCCCGACGATGAAAAATTCGATGATAATCTTTCAAAGATTAAAAATTTGAGAAGTGAATCCAGATTAAAATCATTATTTAAAAGTAAAGATGAAGAAGATACAGATGAAGTAAGTGAATTAGAAAAGGAACCTGAAACAAAAATACGTATTGTTAAAAAAGATGAACCCGAAAAAAATTTTATACCTGAATTAGAAAGCCAACCAAAAGTAAAAAAAACTGAACCAGTAAAACCCAAACCAAAACTTGATGATGAAGATCTACCGGCTATTAATAAAGATGAAGAAGCAAAATTTCCTGAACAATGGGAAGAAAATATTGAATACATACCGCCCAAAATAGATTTATTAACACCGTCCGATGATGAAGAAGTAAAAGTTCATGAAAGTGAATTGAAAAGAAATGCAGAATTACTAAAAGAAAAATTAGCATTGTTTGATATTCAAATAGAAGATATAACGGTTACACCCGGACCGGTTGTAACTTTATATGAAATTGTGCCGGCACCCGGGGTAAAAATTTCCCGTATAGTTAGCCTTGAGCATGATATTGCATTAGCTCTTGCTGCACGTGGAATAAGAATTATAGCACCCATTCCGGGTAAAAGTGCCATTGGTGTAGAAATTCCAAATGCACAAGCAACATTAGTAAGGGCTCGTTCTGTTATAGCAAAACTCAAAGAATCTAAAGCTGAACTTCCCCTTGCATTAGGTAAAACAATTTCGGGGGATGTTTATATAACCGATCTATCCAAAATGCCTCACATGTTAATTGCCGGTTCTACCGGTTCAGGTAAAAGTGTTGGTATAAATATGATTTTAACAAGCTTGATTTATGCAAAACACCCATCCGATATAAAGTTTATTATTATAGATCCGAAGAAAATTGAATTATCTTTTTATAAAAAGCTAAATAAACATTTCTTAGCTGTATCACCGGATTTGGAAGAAGAAATTATAACTAATCCACAGAACGCTTTACTTGCTTTAAAAGCTGTAGAATACGAAATGGAACGCCGATATGATAAACTTGCTAAGATTGGTGTACGCAATATTGTTGATTATAATAAGAAAATATCAAATCCAAAAACCCGTCCAAAAGATACTGATGAAATGAAGCATTATAAAATGCCGTACATCATTATAGTAATAGATGAATTAGCGGATTTGATGATAACATCGGGAAAGGAAGTTGAAGAACCTATAGCCCGTCTTGCACAGTTAGCAAGAGCAGTAGGCATTCATTTAATATTGGCTACACAACGACCATCAGTAAATGTTATCACGGGTGTAATTAAAGCAAATTTCAGCGCACGAATGGCTTATCAAGTAGCAACTAAAATTGATTCGAGAACAATTCTTGATATGAATGGTGCAGAGCAGCTGCTTGGAAGCGGTGATATGTTATTTTTACCCGGCGGTATGCCTAAGCCAATCCGTATTCAGAATGCTTTTATCTCTACTGAAGAAGTAGAAAAGATTACAAATTTCATTTATGTACAGAAAGGATTTTCTAAACGTTATTTCTTGCCATCTATGTATGAAAAACGAAAAGCTGATATGGGTGATTTTCTCTCAGATTTAGATCCGATGTTTGAAGAAGCCGCACGAGTAGTCGTTCGTCATCAGCAAGGTTCGGTATCATTACTTCAGAGGAGATTAAAACTTGGATATTCAAGAGCAGCGAGAATAGTTGACCAATTAGAGCAAGCCGGTATTGTTGGTCCTTCCGAAGGTAGTAAAGCAAGAGAAGTTATTGTTGAAAGCGAAGAACAATTAGAAACAATTTTAAGATCATTATAAATGGCTACAAATTTTATTGCTGTTTTGTTTTATATAATTAATTTAAATCTATCTATTTCCGGTAATGAATTACTAAAGAGAATTCAAGATGAATTTAAAACATTCGAAAGTTTCACCGCTAAATTCACGCAAAATATTTATGATGAAAATGGAAATATTGATTCCAAACTTTCAGGAAAATTTACATATAAAAAGAAGAATAAATTTATAGTTGAACTAAAAAATTCCACGATCATTTCCAATGGCGAGACAATGTGGAATTACGAAAAAGTGCAAAAACGAGTAATAATAAGTTATTTTAACGATGAACCAAGTTCATTTTCTTTAGATCGCTTTGTATTTGATTATCCGGCATTATGCAGAATAAAAAGTATAAAGGATGAATCGTTACCACAGCCAATTTTAGAACTAATACCAAAAGATGAAAACTTAAATTTTAAGAGTATCAAAATTTGGGTAACAGAAAGCTATTTCATTAGTAAAATGGAAATTGTAGATTTAAGTGATCTTAAATTTATTCTTCAAATTACTGACGTAAAAAAGAATATTGAAATATCAGATTCGAAATTCATTTTCTATCCTCCTAAAGGGATAAAGATTATTGATCTCCGGTAATAAATATATATCATTAAAAAAACTTGGCAGTTATTTATTGCCGGTATTTTTAACTCTCTTTTTTTTATTTATTGCATTTAAAGATATCGACCTATCAAAATCAATAAGCATAATTACCAGAACATCGTTTTTATGGTTGATAATTTATGTGATCGTTTTTTATATCTCCCACTACATTCGTGTTCTAAGATGGCAGAAGATAATCGAACCGATAAAACCCAATACATCACAATTAAATTTGTTTGGTGCTGTAATGATTGGTTACGGAGTCAATTGTATTATCCCGCGTTTAGGTGAAATTTACAGAGGAATGTTTTTAGGGAAATGGGAAGGATTATCAAGATCAAGTATGATAGGTACTGTGATTATTGAAAGAATTATTGACATTACATTTTTTGCATTTGCTTCTTTAGTAAGTGTACTTCTATTTCCAGGGAATCTTTTTAAAGAAGTAATCTGGTTAAAGACCTCATTAATTATCGGTTTTAGTTTTATTATGATTTTTTTTATTGCGCTTGTGCTCATTGTTAAGTATGAAAAAAGACTTACCGGATCGATTATTAATTTTATAGCTAAATTCAACCGAAGATTAAGTGAAAAATCCTCTGAACTTTTTTCTACACTTTTAGATGGAATTTCTACCATTCGTAATTTAAAGAGTATACTCATTATTGTAACTCTTACCATCGTAATGATTTTAACTTATGCATTAAATGCATATGTTGGATTTTTCATGCTGCATATGGAAGAACAAAGTAGTGTTAACTTTCTTATGGCGTGGATATTAATGACTATAAGTTCTTATGGTGTTGTTGTACCTACCCCTGGCGGAACCGGTTCGTATCACATTATAACAATTTTAGTCTTAACTCATATCTATAATTTTAGCAGTGAAATCAGCGCTGCCTATGCTCTTCTTACTCATTTGATTTCATATATAATTTTTATTGGTACAACGTTTTTAATCATTTATATAATTAATAAGATCAGAATTAAAAATGGTTTCAAAAGTGAAAATTTTGTTTCTGTATTTAATATTAATTCGGATATAAAATGAAAAAATATTTCTTATTCTTACTATTGTCTCCATTATTATTAACAAATGCTCAATGGGATTTAAGCTTATCAATGGGTCTGGACTTTAAGTCAGCCTCATCTTATAGAGATTATATTAATTCAGGATTCGCACCATCGAATGATAAATTATCAACCTTTTCTAGTTCGATCAATTTTTCCGGAGAAGTTGGATATCAAATTTCAGAATCTTTTCAGCTTGCAATAGAATACAGTATTTTACTCGATTCTTATAACACTGCCGTAGCACCAGCCGGTGTTTATGAAATTTCATATTCTGTTCAAAGACCATCACTGATTAGCTATTATGTTATTAACGGTAACGGATACAAATTTAAATTTGGCGGCGGTATTGGTCCCCGATTTGTTTCGTTAGAAGAAAAAATCATTTCTTCTACACAGTACTCTGCTAGTGGATTGGGTTTTTTATTAAAAGCAGATGGAAATACTTTACTTAGCGGAAATTTATATGCTCTAATTGGTATGGATTTACGATACGATTTACCCGGTGAATTAAAAACCGAAGATGGAAAGTTTATTGAAAATTATGGAACGGGTGAAAAAGTTAATCTAAATACATTATCAATAGGTATAAAATTAGGCATTGCATATTTTTTATAGGTTAGCATGAATATCTTCGAAGCAATTATTTTAGGAATAATTCAAGGTTTAACTGAATTTCTACCAATAAGCAGTACCGGTCATTTAACAGTTGCCGGAAAATTTATGGGTCTGATTTCAAATGAAAATCCAGAAGAGTGGACTGCATTTATTGCTGTAATACAATTGGGCACATTAGCTGCAGTATTAATTTATTTTTGGCGTGATTTAATAAATATAATTAAAGATTTTATTTCTGATAATATATTGAAGCCAAAAAAATTTAAAGAACAATCAATTAATTCTAAAATGGGATGGTATCTGGTTATTGCTACTTTACCGGTGGTTGTAATAGGATTATTATTCAAAGATTTTATTGAAGGAGTTTTTACAAAAAATTTAATTGTAATTTCAATAAGCTTAATTGTACTAGGATTAATTTTAATGGTTGCAGAAAAAACCGGTAAGTTCAATCGAGAAAAGAAAGATTTAAATTGGTTTGATTCATTAATAATTGGGTTCGCACAATCATTAGCGCTTATTCCCGGTTCATCACGCTCCGGAACCACGATTACAGCCGGATTGTTTTTAGGATTCAATCGAGAAACAGCAGCTCGGTTCTCTTTTTTAATGAGTATTCCAGCCATACTTGCAAGCGGATTTTTGCAATTTTATCAATCATTTGATATGTTAAATTTCAACAGCTCAATAAATTTACTATCCGCTACAATTGTTTCTGCTGTTGTTGGATATCTATCAATCGAATTTTTACTCAGATACCTAAGAAGAAAATCAGTTATGGTTTTTGTGGTGTATAGAATAGTAATTGGAATTATAATTTTAATAATGATTTACAACGGAATAATACAAGCTTAGGAGTTAGAATGAGAAAATATTTGTTAATTATTTCAGTATCATTTTTAATATACACATGTCAATCAACACCTGAAAAATCACAATTAAAAAATGTAACCAAAGGAGATAATGTGAGTGAATTAATGGAGTTAAAGAATAATGAAAAATTAATTGCAAAATTTTCTACAAATATGGGAGATTTTGAAATTGAATTATTTCCATTTGAAGCACCAAAAACAGTTAAAAATTTTGCATCACTTGCAAATAAAGGTTTTTATGATGGAATCATTTTCCATAGAGTAATAAAAGATTTTATGATACAAGGAGGGGATCCTACCGGTACCGGAAGAGGCGGCTCCAGTATTTATGGCGGTCCTTTTGAAGATGAATTTTCAATCAATCTCCGTCATGATTCACCCGGAATACTTTCTATGGCTAATTCCGGACCTAATACAAATCAAAGTCAGTTTTTTATCACTACCGTACCTACTCCATGGCTTGATGCCAAACATACTGTTTTTGGAAAAGTAGTAAAAGGTATGGATATTATTTATGCAATTGGAGAAGTTGAAACCAATCAAATGGATAGACCAAATCAAGATGTTGTAATGCTAAAAGTAATTGTTGAGAAACGAACTAATTAATTATGAAGCAAAAAGAATTTTTTACCTCTCGCTGGGGACTGATTCTTTCAACACTTGGTATTGCTGTTGGTACTGGCAACATTTGGAGATTCTCTAGAGTTGTTGCGCAAAATGGCGGCGGTTCGTTTCTTATTCCTTGGGTGATATTTTTATTACTCTGGTCAGTACCGCTTATCATAGCAGAATTTGCTATAGGGAAATCTTCACGGCTGTCACCAATCGGTGCTATTGCTAAAACTGCTGGCAATAAATTTGCTTGGATGGGAGCTTTTATTGCTTTTGTTTCTACTGCTATTATGTTTTATTATTCTGTTGTTACCGGCTGGTGTATTAGATATTTTATTTCAGCTGTAAATGGAGATTTGTTTAATGTATCAAACCATCTTGTGTATTGGAATGATTTTTCAAACAGTTATTTACTATTAGTTTTTCATTTTATTGCTATCGCTCTGTGTGCAACTATAGTTTATAGAGGCATTGTAAATGGCATAGAAAAAATCAGCCGGATATTTGTTTCATCATTATTAATTATTCTTATTATTCTATTAATAAGAGCAATAACATTACCAAATGCAATTGAAGGATTAACATTTTTCTTCACACCGGACTTGAATAAATTATTAGATTATAAAATTTGGCTTAATGCTTTAACACAAAATGCATGGGATACCGGTGCTGGTTGGGGTTTAATAATGACATATGCCATCTATATGAAAAAGAAAGAAGATATTTCATTAAATGCCGCATTGATTGGTTTTGGTAATAATTCAGTTTCACTTATGGCTGGTATGATGATCTTTGCAACTGTATTTGCATTAGGAGGTAATGACGCAATTAATCATATTTCACAATCAGGACCGGCAAATACCGGCATTACATTTATTTATTTGCCTCTTCTATTTTCAAAAATGTCCGGATCAATATTTATTAATACGGTTTTTGCATCACTATTTTTTATAGCATTATCTTTTGCAGCAATTACCTCTCTAATTTCGATGATTGAACTCGCAACAAGGTCTTTGATTGATTTTGGTATCATCAGAAAAAAGGCAATACTAATTATCGGTTTAACTGGATTTGTCTTTGGGATTCCATCTGCACTAGATATGAATTTTTTAATCAATCAAGATTGGGTGTGGGGTGTAGCATTAATATTGAGCGGATTTTTCATTGCATTTTCAATTATTCGTTATGGTACTGATACATTCCGTAAAGAAATTATAAATGGTACTGGAAGTGATTACAAGATTAGTAAATGGTACAATTTCATTATTCAATTTATGATCCCTCTGCAAGCAGTTATTCTACTCTTATGGTGGTTAATTTCATCTACAACCTGGGATCCTGAATGGTGGAACCCATTTCATACGGAAAATTTAGGAACATGTATTATCCAATGGTTTGTTATTATATCTACATTTATAATGATTAATAAAATATTGGTTAAATTTTCATTAAAGAGTGATTGATGAAAATTGAAACAATTATAACTGCATTACTTGTTATTGGTATTGTATGGGGCGGAGTTGCTTTCTTTTTAAGCCGCGCAATTAAAATTGAACGTACAAAAATTGATGAAGAAGAATAATGGCTAAAGTATCACTGCCTTCTAAAAAGGAATTGCAAAAATATCTCTCTAAGGAAAAATTACTGCCTGTCTATTTTATCTGCGGTGATGATGACTATGGGATTAATCAAGTTATAAATAATATAATTCAAATTTCAGAACCATTAGTAAAATCAGATTTTGATAAAGAAATTATCAATTTAGAAAAAGGACAAAATTTAATTCAACTGCTAGATTCGGCTCTTACTTTTCCTTTTGGTGGTGGAAAGAAATTGTTAGTAATGAAGAATTTTGAAAATATTAATGAAAAAAAAGATCTAGTGGGTTATATCTCTAATCCTCCTGATTTCACAATTCTTATAATTTCTAATTACGGTAAAATATCAGATGCATCTCTAGAACCATATACATCGCTGCTTAAAAAAAATTATATATTTGAAATAAACAGTGAAACCGGAGAAGAACTTGTAGAATGGATTGTTAATTTATCAGAAAAAAAAGGTATAAATTTTTCAGAGGATAATGCACGAGTGTTTATTGAAATAGTTGGTGATGAAAAAAGTCTGCTTGAGATGCAGCTTAATAAATTTCTGGATTATACCCCGATTGATAAACAAATAACATCTGATGATATTAAAAAAATTGCTTCACCCACTAATAAATACTCTATATTTGATTTACTGGATGCTCTTGGATCGGGTAATAAAGTTAAAGCTATTGAAATTGCATATAATCTTTTAGACAGCGGAGTTGAAATAGTCACTATTATAAATATGGTAGCAAAGTTTATAATGACAATTGCTCAAATTCTAGAATTAACTAAAATGAAGATTAATGATAATGATGCTTCAAAAATGATAAAAGTTAGGAAGTACTATTATGTTAATTGTAAAAAAGCTAAGTTTTTCTTATCAGATGCCCGACTTTTGACTTCATCAAGGGCATTATTAAATGCTGATTTAGCCGTAAAAACAACTAATACTGATTCCAAAACTATAGTCACTATTCTTATTTCTGAATTGATGGCAGATAACATCGATATTTAATAAATCTTGAAAAAAAACTGATTTATAGGTAAAATTAACTCCAAAATTTTGAAACAATCCCATATATGGATAGGTATAATTGACTCAAGATAAAAATTTGACAGAGCTTACAGACGAAGAGCTGATTAAAGTCTTTCAGAACACAAATGATTTAGCACCGTATGAGATATTGGTAAAACGGTATAAGGACCCACTAATGAATTTTGTTTACAGATTTGTTGGCGATAGAGATGCTTGTACAGATATTGTTCAAGATACTATGATAAAATTTTATCTTAATAAAGATTCTTATCGAGAATTTGCTAAATTTTCTACTTGGATTTACACAATAGCCGGTAATCTTGCAAAAAATGAATTAAAAAGAAGACGCCGAAGAAGTATCTTATCCATTGATAATAGTGATGATGAAAGAAGTCCTCAAATAGAAGATAAATCTTTTTTTGCACCGGATAGAGCAGCAGATAGTGAAATTAAAAATGAAATTATTCAAAAAGCTTTATTAAAAGTTAAACCTGTGTATAGAGAAGTAGTTATTTTAAGAGATATACAAGAATTATCTTATGAAGAAATTGCAGAAATTACATCTCTCTCAATTGGAACTGTAAAATCTAGAATTAACCGGGGAAGAACCCAATTGCAAAAATTATTAAAAAACATTTACAGAGAGTAAGCGTATGGGCATAAAGAGCTACAATGATGATGAAGTAAAATTTTCAGCATTAAAAAAAGATTTAAAAGACCTACCCAAAATTGAAGCACCTGATAATTTTGAGTACAACTTATTTACAAAAATTCAGAATAAATCTTTTGAAACAGTTACTGAAGAGCGTATTAAATTTAATTTAATTAAATTTTTCGCACCTTCGGCTATTGTTGTAACAGCTATTGTAGTATTTTTTATTTTCCTTCCAAATGCAGATACACAAATGGATAATCCTTTAATGTCTGAACCACAAGCAATTTCAAACGATAGCAAACATATATCAGAGGTTTTACCCGAAGGCGAAGTAACCTCATTTGAAGTCCTAGAGGCGCAAGATCAGATTCCAGATCAAAATAATAATCAATCAAATAATAGAGTGTTAGCTCCTACGGTACCCCAAAGTCAATCAAGCAGATATCCAATAAATCGGAATCGTTCAGTAGCAATTGATGATTTTATTTCAGGGGATAACAATAATAGATCCAATATTCGGCAAGGAAATGTTGTTAATAGTGGCACTGGATCAGATGAATTTGATGGATTTTTTGTAAGAGAGCAGCCGGACAAAAAAACTATAGAAAAATATCGTGCAATGATAGATTCGGTTAAGAAAGTGCAAGCAAAACAAGATTCTTTGAAAAAAGCTCAAAAAACTAAATAAATTACACTTATCTAATTTGGTTTTTTAGCTCTGTATCGTTAAATTTACCACTCAAATTTTTACAAGAAAATGGAATTTTTATGAAACAAGGTATTCATCCTACTTACAAGAAATGCGAAGTATCGTGTGTATGCGGCAACTCATTTATTACGAGATCCACTGTAAGTTCAATTAAATTAGAAATTTGCTCAGAATGTCATCCCTTTTTTACTGGTAAGCAAAAGATTGTTGATTCAACCGGAAGAGTGGAAAGATTCAAGAAAAAATACGGTATTAAACAAGCTTAATTACACAATAATTGTCTTTAGGGCTGTTATTTTACAGCCCTTTTGTTTTTTAAAACCTTCCTTTTTAGTTTAATCCTTTAAAAGCTTAATGATATTATGACAGAAACAAATATTGAATCGCAAGCAATTAATCTTTATCAAGGTGTTAGGGGATTTGCTGTTAAAATCCTTAACCGTATAGATAGAACAGATGCATATTTAGATAAACTTTTAGAAATTGAATTAAAAAATTCAAATTTATCCGGCCCTGATAAAGCTCTCCTTTTTGAGATTGTGCATGGTGTAATGCGATGGATGGGTAGAATCGATTGGATTTTAAATGGATTTTACAAAGGTCAATTTTCCAAAGTTGTACCAAATATTAAAAATGCATTACGTGTTGCACTCTACCAGATTTTATTTCTCGATAAAATTCCTGATTACGCCGCAGTAAATGAAGCTGTTGATTTTGTTAAAAAACTGCAAGGACAGAAGTATGCTGATTTGGCTAATGCAGTTTTAAGAAATATAATTAGAAGTAAAGAATTGATACGTTACCCGGATCCAAATGAGGATATTGTTGGATATTTAAGTGCATATTATTCTCACCCTTCATGGATGGTAAAAAGATGGCTGAATCGTTTTGGTAGAGAAAATACTGAAAAACTTCTCAATATTAATAATAACAAACCATCTCATTCTTTAAGGGTTAATAGACTCGTTACAAATAAGGAGGAATTCTGTAAACTTCTAGAATCCGTTGATTTAAAATATTCCGAAAGTAAATATCTAAATAATTTTTTACGTCTGAACATCTTAACAAATATTACAGATTGGGAATATTTTAACAAAGGATATTTCACAATACAAGATGAGAGTACGGGATTTCCAGTTCTATTACTTGAAGCTAAACCTGGTATGCGCGTATTAGATTTATGTGCGGCACCTGGAGGTAAAACAGCTTTTATTGCAGATTTAATGGAAAATAAAGGCGAAATTATTGCTCTTGACCGTTTTGAAAGCAGACTAAAAATTTTGCAGAAGAATTTAAATCGTTTATCAGTTACATCAGTAAAAACTATAGCAATTGATGCACTTGAATTTGAAGATAGTGATGGCTTCGATTCTGTTTTAGTTGATGCACCTTGTTCTGGTTTGGGAACTCTCACAAAAAAACCTGACCTGAAATGGAAGAAAGACTTGGGGGATATAAGAAAAATTGTTAATATTCAGTATGAATTGATACGAAAAGGTGCTTCGTTAGTTAAAGTTGGCGGAACATTAGTATATAGTACTTGTACTATTGAACCGGAAGAAAATCAGGAAATAATTTCGAAGTTTTTATCTGAGAATAGTAATTTTGAATTGTTTGATGCATCAAAATTATTAAATAAAGAATTAGTTTGTACAGAAGGATTTGTTTGCACCTATCCTCATATTCATGGTATTGATGGATCATTTGCTGCAAAGCTTATAAGAAAACAATAATTTGAATATATATGGCAAGTGAATCATTAAAAAAATTTGCTGAAGAATTAAAATTACGCCGCGAAGAAAAAAATATTTCACTTCAGCAAATTGCTAACAGAACTAAAATTGATATTAAATACCTTCGAGCTATCGATGAAGCTAATTTTGATATTCTTCCCGATATTTACATCCGTGCTTTTATTAAAGAATATTCCCAAACAGTAGACCTTGATCCTATCGAAGTAATTAAAAAATTTGATTTAGCTAAAAAAGGAATTTTTGGTACACAACCCGATAAATATGAGAATAAATTAATTGATGAAAAGGAGACAAAAAATGAGATTCAACCGGTTGTGCCGGAAGTAGTTACCGTTAATCAAAAAATAAATTCTGAAGAATCACACAAAAAATTTGCTCTGAATAAAAATATTGTATATGTCTCAGTATTATTAATTTCATTAATTATTTTATCATATTTTATTTTCTTTAGCGGATCAGGTGAAGACCTTGCAAATGGATTAAATGATCAATCAAAATTGGATGAAGTTCCTAGATATGAAATTGTAAAACCACCCGCAGAACAAGAAACTAACATTGTTAAAGATGATAGTTTAGATTTAACTTTAAACACAACTGGAAGGGTTTGGTGTAAAATATACAAGGACAATAAAGAAATATTTCAAAATTTTATTGAAGCAAACCAAACAAGAACATTTCGTGCTGAAAAAGAATTTAGAGTTATAGTTGGCAATGCTGGATTTGTTAGTCTCAAATTAGAAAATGAAAATTTAGATTTAATTCATAAACCCGGAGAAATTAGAAATTATATAATTAATTCTGATACAGTAAAATCGTATTTATTATCGGTTCCTTCTAAGAATGAAAAAAAATCCCCAGCAAAGAATTGAAGAATTACGGAAACTGATTACCGAGCATGATTACAATTATTATATTCTTGCTCAACCCCAAATCAGTGATTATGAATATGATAAACTATATAATGAGCTTTTAATTCTAGAAAAAGAGTACCCTCAGTTAATAACACCAGATTCACCAACCCAGCGTATAAGCACAGATGTAACGAATGAATTTAAAACAATAGTTCACAAAATCCCGATGTTAAGTTTATCAAATACTTATAGTGAAGATGAATTATATGATTTTGACCGGCGTGTTAAAGAATTATTGCCCAATAATGAAAAAATAGAGTATGTATGTGAATTAAAAATTGATGGCGTATCTGTTAGTCTGAAATATACAAATGGTATGTTGGAATATGCTGCAACACGTGGTGATGGTGTTACCGGAGAAGATATTACAAATAATATTAAAACTATAAAATCGATACCGTTAGGAATCAGAACATCCCATAAGAAGTTATTACTATTTTCTAATTTTGAAGTACGTGGTGAAATTTATATGGAAATCAATGCATTTAATAAAATGAACGCAGAACGCGAACTGGAAGGAGAAAAAGTTTTTGCAAATCCGCGTAATTCCACAGC
>CAYXKL010000038.1:0-21510 GCA_964464825.1 uncultured Melioribacter sp.
GTACAATAAGTAATCCTTACTTAAAAGAATTAATACATAAAGTTTTTTCAGGAAATAATTTTGATCTTTTTGTAAGAGCACCAGCCGGTAAAAGCTGGCATCATTCATATCTGCATGGTCTTTTAGAACATACTTTAGAGATAATAAAAATCTGCGATTTAATGTGTACTTTTCATCCGGTAATCAATCGTGATTTATTAATAAGCGGTGCACTGCTGCACGATTTTGGGAAAATAGAAGAACTTAAATTCGAAACAAGTTTTGATTATACTGATAAAGGGAAACTTATCGGACATATTATGTTTGGTGCATTAACAGCAGAAAAAAATAATTCGGGAATTAAAGGATTTCCAGAAGATTAGAAAAATCAATTGCTCAATTTAATTTTAAGTCACCAAGGGAAATTAGAATTCGCTTCTCCGGTCGAACCAAAGACTCTTGAAGCAATTGTACTCTATCAAGCAGATGAACTAAGTGCAAAAACAAATGCATATAAATCTGCTATAGAAGCAGATAACGCAAAAGGAAATTCATGGACTCGATTTCTTCCTCTTGCAAATACATCATTATTCATTCCAACAGAAAACGATGTTGATTAAATAAATTAACCGTCATTAAATAGAGGAACAAAATGAAAAAAATATTTTTTTATTCTCTATCAATACTTTTCCTCTTCTCCATAACAATTCTACCGCAGACAGTTGAGCAATTAATTGAAGAAGGAGATAAATATTATTCACAATTCAACAATGAAAAAGCACTCGAAGTATTTACAAAAGCCGAAAAATTATTCCCAGATAATTGGGAAATTTTATGGCGCTTAAGCAGAACCTATGTAGATATTGGAGATAGAATGCCAACAAGTACTGATGAACAAGAAGACGCTCAGTTGGCTACTTATCAGAAAGCATTAGATTACGCAGATAAAGCTGTAAAACAAGGACCAAATCAATCGGCAACATTATTGCGCAGAGCAATTGCTAATGGAAAAATTGCATTATTCAAAGGTGTTTTTTCAGTTGCCAGTGTTGTAAATTCCGTGCGTGCCGATGTTGAGAAAGCAATCCAGTTAAATAATGGCGGTAATTTTGTGCAAGCTGTAGCTCATTATGTTCTTGCAAGAACACATGCTAAAACAAGTGAAAAATGGAAACCAGCTCGTTCAATTCTTGGGCTGGGTTGGGCAGATAATGAAATTGCAATAAAAGAATTTAAAAAAGCAATAGAGCTTCATCCTAATTATGTAATGTTTTATGTTGATTATGCTCATTCACTCATACGTGAAGATGAATACCAGAAAGCACGAGAAATGCTGAATAAATCTCTTACAATTTCCAACGCACATCAAGATGATGAAAAACGGAAAGCAGAAGCAAAACAAACACTGATTGATATTAAAGACGAATAATATTTTAGATTCTTCCCCCCGCAATGTGGGGGGAGGAATCTAATTAAATTTTAACAATATCTTTTATTTACACAAATACACCAACAAAATGCAACTCAAACAAGAATTCATAGATAAACTCAAAACAGCAAAAAGAATAGTGTTTTTTACCGGTGCTGGAATTTCTGCTGAGAGCGGCATTCCAACTTTCCGTGGGAAAGACGGTATCTGGAATAAAATGAAACCAGAAGAACTTGCTAATTTTGATGCTTTTATCCGTAATCCGGATTTAGTTTGGGAATGGTATCAACACAGAAGAAATATAATACATAATTGCCAACCAAATGCTGGTCATATTGCGATAGCTGAATTTGAAAAATATTTTGATGTAACTGTTGTAACACAAAACATCGATAATTTACATCGGCGGGCTGGATCAAAAAAAATATTTGAGCTTCACGGCAACATCGAAAGAAATTTTTGTATTGATTGCAATACCTATTTTTCAACATCTGATCTCAATGCTAAAGACGAAGTACCGCACTGTAAAAAATGCGGAGGATTGGTCAGGCCTGATGTTGTTTGGTTTGGTGAAATGCTTCCTCAAGATCAATTTACTGGTGGTGAAACCGCTGCAGAATGGAGTGACATTTGTTTTGTTGTAGGTACAAGTGCCGTGGTATATCCGGCAGCTTACATACCTATGAGCGCTAAACGTGCCGGCGCTTATCTAGTTGAAATTAATATTGAACCGACTGAATTATCGAGCTTTGCAGATTATTCGTTATTTGGGAAATCGGGTGAAATATTACCAAAAATATTAGAGGAAATAATTTAACCTCAATTGATTTTCATTTCTTCTTCCGCATAAGTATTTTCTGTTTCAAACACTTTTACTTTTAATAATGAAATGTTACTTGGAAGTTTTGCTTGCGAGATTTTTTTCAGCAGATATAGACAAATATTTTCAGCCGTAGTTTCAAAATCAACAACAACTTTTCTAGATTGCAGTTTATCTAACGCTTCAATCAAATAATTATCATTAGAATTAACCATAAAGGAATGATCGAGTTCATCTATAATCGGTTCAATAATTTTTTTTACATCGTAATAATCCAGAACAATTCCATTTTTATCAGGTTCACCGGTTAGTTCAACCATACATTTGTAAGAGTGGCCGTGTAGATTTTTGCATTTACCTTCATGAAAAGGAAGCCGGTGACCCATTTCCCAAGTAAATTCTTTTGCTATTTTCATCATACACCTTTTGTTTCGGGATGCCATATAATTTTATGCATCTGTAATTGATATCTAACTTTTAATTTATCTTCGAGTATCCAATTAACAAGTGTTGCCGGTTCTAATTTATCAAATACAACAGAAAAGAGCACAGAACATTTTTCAATAAGTTTATACTGTTCAATTATAGTTTTTGTCCATTCGTAATCTTCTAGCGTACCAATAACAAATTTTACTTCATCGGTAGGTTTTAAATAATTAATATTATCATAATTATTTTTTTTCATCATTTTACTGGAAGGACATTTTAAATCCATAATTATCATCACACGTTTATCAATCTGATTAATAGGTAAACTCCCTCCAGTTTCAAGCATAACTTCAAAATCTTCATCACATAATCTTTTCATCAAGTTGATAGATTCTTTTTGAACGAGCGGTTCACCACCGGTAATTTCAACTAATTTACAATCAAATTTTTTAATTTTATCAATGATTTCATCAATTGTAAAATCAGTACCTTCATAAAATGCATACTCGGTATCACAATATGAACATCTTAAATTGCAATAAGTAAGCCGGATGAAAACACATGGGAGTCCGGCTTTAGAACTTTCTCCCTGAATTGAATAATATATTTCATTTATTTTGATCATTACATATCGATTCTAAAGGTTGGCAAAAATAACAATAACTTATCTTATAATGAAAAACTGCATCTTCTTAAAAAAATAAGCATTTTTAGAAAATACCCTTATTAAGGAAACTTCGAAAATTAAACGAATTGTTTGTTTTGAAAACCCTTTCGCCTTATATTTACGCACGTTTTTTAACAATTTAGGATAAAATTTAATGGCTCATCATAAGTCGGCAAAAAAGAGAATTAGAAGTACAAAGAAAAGACAGATAAGAAACAAAGCAGCTTTATCTAAAATTAAAACTTTGGTTAAAAAAGTATATTCCACTGATGATAAAGCTAAGGCAGAAGCATTATTAAAAGAAGCTGTTGCAACATTAGACCAGCAAACATCAAAGAGAAGGATTCACAAAAACAACGCTGCCCGAAAAAAATCAGCATTAACAAAACATGTTAATAAATTAGCTGCTTCAAAATAGTTTAATTAACCTTGAAGGTTTATCCTTCAAGGTTATTAATTATAAACTTCTTATAGCTTCAGTCCCTTCAGTCTCAGGTATATAAAATTTAATCTTAAAGAAATCTGATTTATATCCTTCCGGCTTTTTTACATTTTTACGTATTAAAACCGAATGTTCGATTATAAAATTATTATCTATTATCGAACCGAAAATGTAACTGACACCTTTAATTGTTACATGTTTTCCTATCTGCACCGGAAATTCATCGCTTCCGGTAATTCTAACTTGCGATTCTAATAAAGTGTTTTCTCCAATCGTAACATTTCCTTTAATAATATTACCCTGAAAAATTTCTACATTATCTGCTATTTGAATTTTCTGTCCGTAAAAACAAGATAAGTGCACGTTTTCACGGATAGTAATATTCTTACCAAATATAATATTTCCATTTAGATAAACATTTTTCATAAGGTTAATATTATAATTCAACTTTACACCACGCCCGATATAAACCCCCTTACCAATTTTTATATCAATGGGAATACCTTGTTTATCCAACTGTAATAATTCTTCTATAACATTTTCATCTATGAAAAAATCATCAGGATCATCTATCACAATTATATCTTTTATTTTTTCATATGCTAACTTTCGTGCAATATTATCCATTTCTTTTAAAACAGATTTATTGTTAAATCCCATCAATACATATTGCTGCTTTGGACTAACTGCAGAGACTTTCAATCCATTTTTATTGAATAGGGAGATTAAATCAGTCAAGTATATTTCTTTTTGAACATTATTGTTTTCTATTTTTATTATCTGCTCGGCTAACGGTTTAAATTTAAAAGCATAAACTCCGGAATTGAACTCTCTATTTTCAATTAAATCTTTTTTCTTAAAAATATATTCCCTTTTGTTGTATTTAACTTTGTATGGTCTATCAGGATTTAGATTCATTATATCTTTATACTCAATTATTTCAATAACATTTCCTTTATCTTTTCCAGAAGATTTGCCTTTAGAATCTCTGCTACCTACCCTAACAATTCTTCCATAATAATTATCCTCATGTAATCCTTCATATATACCGGTTAAAACCATCATATCGGAATTTGATTTTTCGAATTCACCCTTAAACTCGTGTAATGTTATCTCATCAATTAAACCCATATCACCCGGGAAAATATAGACCGTACCATCATATTTCTTTTGATCTATATTCTGCATTGCTATTTGCACAGCGTGACCAGTACCATTTTGTATAGCTTGATATACATAAATCAAATTATTTTTTTTACCAACGACTTTTAAAATATCTACTGCTTTAATACCTACCACGAGAATAATATTGGCATAATGAAACGATTTATTACAAGCATTATAAACCCTTTCTACAGTGGGGATTTCCCAAATTTTATGTAGCATTTTTGATGTGTTTGATTTTATTCTTTTACCATGTCCAGCTGCTAAAATAATTATTGTTTCTTTCTTACTATAATCAAAAGTAGAAGAATATTGAGTTATTAATTCGTTGATATAAAGTTCGTTCATTTTGAATTCCTGGAATTTTAAGATAGCACAATCAAATTTAACAATAATACTTCTATCTTGTATTATTGAGTTAATTTAAGTTATGAAAATCTGACTTTTTTATAATTAATATTTTCGTTTTATTCGAACCACTATATTAAATAGTTAAGGTAAGAAAATGAGAATCGTATTTGTAATTCTGCTTGCTATTTTGCTCAGCGGATCAATTAATTATACTTCTGCACAAGAGAGCGGTTTTGGTGCCGGAATTATTTTAGGTGAGCCAACTGGTTTTAGTGCTAAATATTGGCTTGATAATAATAAAGCACTCGACTTCGGTTTAGCATATTCCTTCATCAGAAAAAACAGTGCAGTATCTTTGCATGCCGATTTTCTTTACCACGCTTTCGATATCATTAAATCAAATTACAGAATACCTGTTTATTATGGTTTTGGTGCAAGATTGAGAATTATAAAAGATAACAGTACTGGTTTCGGTGCCCGTGGTGTTGTTGGTATTGTATGGATAAATAATAACGCACCGATAGACATTTTTCTTGAAGTTGTGCCCGTTTTTAATTTATTCCCGGAAACATCACTAAATCTTGATGCCGCAATTGGTGCAAGATATTATTTTAAGTGATCAGCTATTATTACTTCATCTTGTATAGTTGCCACCAAGGTATGCTTGGTGAATCGTGATGCTCATAATGATAACCGAAAAAATAACATGATACCATAGCCCAAATATGATTTTTCTTTTGTGACCTTGCTTTATGTGGCTCCATATTATGATCGTGTGGCTTTTTATGAGGTAAAAATGTTCCGAAAAAAAATAATTGCAATGAACTTAATATTGCCGGTAAAACCCAAAAGAACCAAACTGATTTTTCATTTACCCAAATTTTAATAATATTAAAAGTTATACCCATTATTATTAATTGAATTATAGTAGTATATCGGATCAAAAATGCTGCCCACCATAAAAAAAAGTTTTGTGTTTTATTATTAAAATCTGGATCTGATTCTGAACCGGGATTTTTATGATGCTTAAAATGATTTTTAATCAACTTTTTATAAGACATACCAGCATATAAAAAAGTTGCTATTTTACCTATGAATCTATTTATTTTTTTATTTGTACTAACTGTTTGATGCATAGCATCATGTGCAGTTATAAATAAACCGGTGTATAAATAAGTCTGTAACAATAAGTGTATATAAAAGTATGTAGATGTAAAATCAACATTTACATTATTGAGTATATAAACTAAATGAGCAAACCAAGTAATAATAATTATAAAAGCAATTAATACACCCATTTTACCTCATAAAAATAAATTTAGAATTAAAAAAAATAGTAGTTGTATCATAAAATAATTTTTTGTTAAGTCTGATTTTATTTTAATCTTCAATAATATAAATAGAGTTGTTGCTATTAATGAAATTACAAACCATGCAATGTAATTCTGTGTTGGGATATTCCCATTAACCCAATTCCAATAATCCAGTTTAATTGCAACCGGTTCTAATATTATATCAAAAGTTAAGGCGGCTGTTGAGGATATTAAAATTATTATAATAATTTTTTTTGATATCTGTTCAGCAATTAATATTGAACCGAATATCACAAAGACCCAATTTAATCCTATTAACAATGGAACATCAAAAACTTTAATCCCAAGTGTATTACCATAAATATAGTTACCAAAAATTACACCGGTTTTGACACCTACGACTTCAATTAAAAAAGTGATTAAATATGTAAGAATAAACCAAAAGAGCAATTTTATATTTTTGGTATTTAATAATGAATAAAACACCAAACCCATTGTAAGAATTAAAGTGTAAGGTGTAAGCAGAATCATTAATTCCCTAGTTGTATACAGTAAATGCCCGATGGTTCCGACAACAAAAATAATTAATAGGATCGGATACGAATATTTTTTTAATATAGTTTTCTTCCCTTCCATTCACCCTTACCTAAATACACTTCATAAATAGATTGTATTCCAACATAAAAGAATAATACAATTTGTATTACATGCAGAAAAACATTTAATAGTGGCTTCTGTTTACTTATCAATGATATTAGAATTCTATTAGTAATAATAATGGCTACTATTACCACATATCCGGATTTGATAAAACTTAAAATAAATGGGAGAAAAAAGATTACTTCTATAAAGAGAAGCAATAATATAAAATTGAGTGGAGCAGTATTGAATCCTCTGTAGAAATTTTTAGTAAATCCTTTAATTGATGATTGATAGGAAGAATACATTTTACAAAATAAAGAATCATCCCCTAGAGCGGTCAATAATTTTAAACCGTTTAATTTTATAATACGAGCCAGCTCCATATCTTCTACTATTTGATTTCTTACTGCAACATGTCCACCTATTCTTAAATAATTTTTTTTATCAAACATAAGAAATTGACCATTCGCTGCAACAAATGATTTATTAGGTGAAGTATAAACTTTTCTTAAAGGTAAAAAATTTAACAACAGCCAATTCATCATAGGAATTACTAAATAAGTTCCAAGATTACCGATTATTTGCGATGGAAATACTGAAAGCATAGAGAGATTTTTTTGTAGAAAAATTCCGACCGCTTGTTTTATTGAATCTTTATTAAGTGATATATCTGCATCTATAAAAAGTAAGATTTCTCCTTTTGCTAATAATGATAATTGATGACATGCCCAGTTCTTTCCAGTCCAATTTGAAGGGAGTTGTTTACCGTTTATTAATTTTATTCTATTATCCTTATTTGAATATTCATTTACTATTTCTGCTGTCTTATCAATAGAATTATCATTCAGAATCAGTATTTCTAAATTCTTATATGATTGTAACAACAACGAATCTAAGATTTTTGCAATATTTTCTTCTTCATTTCTTGCTGGGATTAGAACTGATATTAATATATCGTGATTAGTTGTGGAATAGATTGTGCTAATTCTTGGTGCAGTTGCATAATTATAAACTACGATTAATAAGAAAAAAATATTAAAAGCTAATATTGCAGCAAAGAACCAATCTATGATCATATTTTAAATAAGTCTTTTATAAATGTTTTAGAAATAGCAGCTTTGTTAAGCAGTTGGATATTTGTATCAAATTGTTTTTTATAATTATCATAATTACTTATTACCAAATCACTTTTTATTAATTCTCCGAATCTCACAATTACAGCCGGATATTTTTCATTGTAATATTGAATTTTAAAAGCTATTGGTAATACTAATGTATTATTTACATCTTTAATAAAAATCCTTAATCCTTCTTTAATAGATGGTGGTATTTTATCAAATGGTTCTATTTCACCTTGTGGATAAAAAACAAGATAATTTTGAATATCACTAATTATTTTTTTTGAGTAAAATGATGTTTCAATTATTGATTTAGCAGACTTTGGATTTATAGAAAATGCCCCGAGATATTTGAAAAAGTTGTATCGCTTTAGTTGATCTTCAAGCATCATTATAAATATTTTTCTTTTAATTCTTTTTGTTACTAGAAATTCTATAAAAAAGCCATCCCACCAACTAATGTGATTTGGTGTTATAACCAATCCATTTTTATCTGGTATTATTGGCATTTCATTAGCTAAATAAAAATGGCTGAAATTCTTTTTCAGCATCCAATTCATATAAGGGATAAAAATCCACTGCGCCCAGCGTTTATGTTCTGCTTTAATCATAATCTTCTTTTATTAGTTCAGCAGCAATTTTTCCAGATAGAAGTACTAGTGGAATACCACCTCCGGGATGAGAACTACCACCGCAAAAATATAATCCTTGATAATCTCTTGAACGGTTTTTTTGCCTTAAAAATGCAGCACTTTTATTATTAGAAGAGATTCCATAAATACTTCCTTTATAACTTCCGGTTTCTTTTTCAATCTTTTGAGGAGTGAGCACCCTTTCATATTTTATTTTATTTGTTAGATCAATATTCAATTGATTCTGAATTCGTCTTAAAATAATTGTCCGTGCTTTATTAATTTCGTCATCCCAGTTATGACCATTTGAATATGGTACATTAATCATCACAAACCAATTTTCATATCCGTTTGGTGCATCACTTTTATTATATTTAGATGAAATGTAGATGTAAATTGTTGGATCATCAGTACATTTTTTCTTATCGAAAATATCCTTAAACTCTTCCTGATAATCTTTACTAAAAAGTATATTGTGAATTTCTAAGTGAGAATATTCTCCTTCAATACCCCAATAAAATACCAATGCTGAAGATGATGCTTCTAATTTTGAATATCGTTTAGATGAATGTGACCAATTATCCCCTAATAAAAATTTATAAGTAGAATATACATCGGCATTTGATAATATAACATCATATTCTTTCCTTTCATTTCTACCATTTTTGATATACTCTATACCATGAACTATTTTCTTTGTATAAATTATTTTTTCAACTTTAGTATTAAAATTTATATTAACACCCATTTCAAAAGCTAATTTATGTAAAGCTGACACAATAGAATAAATTCCCCCTTGAACAATAAACCCACCTAGAACATATTCCACATGCTGAATAATGTTTAAAGTAGCTGGAACCTTAAATGGATCTGATCCATTATAAGTTGCATATCTATCAAATAATTGGATGGTTTTGCTATCATTAAAATATTTTGTATTTGCATTGTGCATTGTTCGGAATGGATCAATTTTATTGATATGAAAAAGGGTTTTTAATGAACTGAGATTTAAAAGATTTTTAATATTTGAAAAATCATTGAATAAAAATAAGTCAGCTGTCAACTCATATATTTTTGAAGAATAACTTAAATATCTTAAAACAGATTCTGAATTATCATTTGTACAACTCTGTATTTCATCTGCAAATTTATTTATATCTGAATATGCATTTATAATTGTTCCATCCTGGTAAAAATATTTACAAAGAATAGACAAAGGTTTTATATCGATATAATCATTTATTTTTTTTCCAACGCTTTCAAATAATTGTACAAGAATAAACGGCATTGTTAAAAGTGATGGACCGGTATCAAATCTAAATCCATTTGCTTGAATTTGATTTGCTTTACCGCCCGGTGAACTATTCTGTTCATAAATATCTACAGTATAGCCAGTATTAGCTAATCTGATAGCAGCACTAAGTCCACCAATACCAGAACCGATTATTGCAATTTTTTTACTTTTATACATCTCTCTTTGACAAATAAGTATACTGTTAAATAAAAAGATAACATTGAAAATGAGTAAAAGAAATCTTCTATAGGAATTGTTACCAATCGAATTCCTAATATCGCATCTCCTGAATACTTAACTATTGGGAGTGAGGTTAAAAAATAATTTACAATTAGAAATGGTAAAAACATGAATAATATCCAGATCCAATATAATTTAGAATTAACAATTTTATCTCTAGATTTTTGAAAGAAATTGATAATAAAAAAGAAGCCGAAAAAAAACATTATAGTAGAAGTATAATATTGATGTCTGTAAATAATTCCGACAATGATACTCAAGATCGCCAAAAATATTAGTGGTAATTTTTTAAAAGTTATAATTTTATCACCATAGTAAAATTTACCCGTTTCATATAAATAAATTGCTGCATATGGTACAGTAATAAAAAAGAATACTTCTTCAATCGGTAAACCTAAAAGTTTGGGTCCTAATAAAAAATCTTCATTAAAATTCCAATCACCGCGATATGTAGCTATAATATCCCAAACAATAAAAACACTTCCAACTGCAAAAATTGATACAAAAAGTGGGATGTAATTTCTATAAAACTTAATTTTCTTTTCAAATGACAATAAGAATGGGATAATTACTGTCAAAATATTTATGAGTAAGTATTCACTCATTATTAATCGATATTAGAAAACTGTCTGTTATCAGCTTCTTTTGATAGGGGGTCAACCGATTGCTTTTAATTAAAAATTCTGCAATACCTTGTTGTATTTCGGGTTTTATGCTTGAATAATCTTTTTTTAATAGTTGCATCACAATCTCATCAGCATCTGATCTTCTTTCTTCTGAATGACCGAGAATAGCGGGGACATAATGCAATATTGCAAATCGCAAAAATCTGATTTCTAAACTATTTGGTTCTTGATTAATGGCTTTTTTAAATAATTCCATTGACTTATTGAAATATTTCAGTTTAGTAAATGGCCAAAAAGCATGTTTAGATTTTACTGATTCCAAAGCAGCCACATACGCTAATATTAAGTTTGGGTATTCCTCACCATCTGATGCAAACCTTTCTTTAATAAATTCTTCAAGTTCTTCAACTAAATATTCATTCTCAACTGATGCATAATAATTGGTACGTATATATTCCATAACATCAATGTCTATTTCATATGAACCTGACTTCACTTTTCCATTAGCAATAATTAAACTTGAAATGAATAATATGATTATAAATAGTTTCATCATCGTTCATAGCCAACTTTTAAAATTTTAATTTGCCAGAAAGATTTTAGAAGTAAAAACACTTTCACAAGATTTGATATTCTTACTCTTTTCTTCAATAATTCCTTAACATCCATTCTTTGTATTTTTTTAAACAATATGTAGTAATAAAGATATGCTGAATAAACACCAAGCTTAACCCCGATAGGTAATTTTAAAATACCCGATAAAGCTTCATTGAATTCATTACTTACCTCTTGCTCAAGTCTTTTTTTATTATCATTATTTATTTTTTCCGATTGATGAACATCGGGTAGATAAATTCTTCCGCGTTCTTCAAAGTCACTTTTTATATCACGCAAGAAATTAACTTTTTGAAAAGCAGAACCTAGCATTTTAGCTGGCTGAATTAAATTATTGTACATTTTATCATCACCTTTAGCAAATACTTTTAAACACATCAAACCCACAACCTCTGCAGAACCATAAATATAATCATCATAAATTTTCCTATTGTAAGATGATTTATCAAGATCCATTTCCATGCTGTGTAAAAATGCATCTATCAATTTATGCTCAATATTATACTTATTTACAACTAATTGAAATGCATTCAATATCGGATTTGTTGAAATTCCGTCTTTGATTGCAGCAAATGTTTCTTCTCTAAATTTTTTTATAAGGTCAGTTTTATTAAAATTATGAAATGAATCAACTATCTCATCTGCAATTCTCACAAATGCATAAATAGAATAAATAGGGTCACGATATTCCTTAGAAAATGCTTTAATACCAAGACTAAAGGAAGTGCTATACGCATTGGTAAGAACTTTACTAAGGCTAAATGATGTATTATGATAAAGCTGAATCATTAACTATCCTCTCAGTTACTAAACGTGAACTTATTACAACCATAGGAAGACCAGTACCAGGTGTTGTTGATGCACCGACATAGTATAAATTACTAAAGTTCTCATCTTTATTTTTAGGTCTGAACGCACCTACTTGATTAATATCATGGGCTAATCCCAATCCTGAACCTTTGTATAAATTAAATGCATTTTCCCAATCAATCGGCGTCATAATTTTTTTTACCATGATATTTGATTCTATATCAAAACCAATCCTCGTAGATAAATCTTTAATAATATTATCTGCTAATTCCTCTTTATCTGACCAATCCTTTTTGAACCTTAAATCAGGTACCGGACAAAGAATAAAAACATTTTCACATCCCTCAGGAGCTGCAGAAGGATCAGATTTTGAAAGAACATTAACATAGTAGTATGGTTTCTGAGGTGAAATTGAGGAGGTAAATATTGTATCAGCATAACCACGGAAATTATTTCCAAGGAAATAATTATGATGATCAAGATTCTTTATTTTACCTTTAATACCAAGATAAATTGTAAATGGCGCAAGAGTCCAATGAAGTTTATCTAGTTCTTTATCTATGTATTTTTTCCGGTTTAGAACTTTGCCACGGAATGCAGCTGCATCTGAATTCGAAACAAAAATATCTGCGTTCCACTTATTACCTTTATTATCTATTACTTCATATAGCTTCCCGTTATTTGATCCTATAGATACTATTTCAGTGTTAAAAATAAACTCAACACCTTGTTCCTCTAATATTTTTACAAGTTCTTCTACTAAGCGATACATACCGCCTTTAACTCTCCAGTAACCGTTATGCTTCATCTCAGTATAATTAAGTAATGAATAAATTGCCGGTGTTTGAAAAGGTGTTGCACCGAGAAAAAAAGCAACAAGAGAAAATATTATTCTAACCTCTTCACTATCAAACTTTTTTTCAACTTCACCCCATATAGTCTTAAACAAGTATGGTATATGTTTCCAGGGAACTTTCGAAAGCTGTAATAGATAATTAAGTTTATTATCAAAATTCGATTTAACTACTATTTCTTCAGTGTCATGCCAAAATTCACCAGCTCGTTTTAGATATGCCTCAGCTTTTGATGAAAGATTTTGCTCAATATCCTTAAACTCATTTTCTAATTTTTTTAAATCTTTATAAATTTTGCGCGGTTTATCTTTCCCATCAAAAAAAACTTGATAGAGTGGATCTAATTCCTCTAATTCAATCGGGTTTTTAATCCCTACACTATTAAATAGTTCTTCAAACTCGTATGTCATGCTCATAAAAGAAGGACCTAAATCAAAACGGAATCCATCCAGATCAAGTTTGTTTAGTCTGCCACCGGGTGTAGAATATTTTTCTATAATTTTTACTTTATAACCTTTATTAGAAAGACGCAAAGCAGTTGCTAATCCACCCAATCCAGATCCTATTATAATTGTACTTTTCATTTTTTAATTTTCTCAGCTAAACCAGCTGCAATAAAAAATAGTTCCCTTTCTTATGAATGATTTTTTAAATATAATTATTAATAGAATTACTATTTTTTTAATGTAATTTAAAGCTAATAGAATATTTTACTTATAAAGTATTTTAGAAATCAAACTTTATCAATTAGTCACAGCAGCTAAGTAAAATTATTTTTGTATCAAATTATCCTATCTAAAAAGTGAACGGAGTTTCAATGAATCCTAAATATTTGAAGAATAGAATTCTATTACTGGTTTTTGTAATACCATTTTTAATAGGGATGATTCCTTCATCACCGGAAGAAGGAATGTACCCGATGAGTGAATTGGATAAAATTGATCTTGTAAAAGCCGGATTGAAAATCGATCCGAAAGAAGTTTATAACCCAGATGGAATTAGTTTAGTAGATGCGCTGGTTAATATTGGCGGATGCACCGGTTCATTCATTTCTGAAAATGGATTAATAATTACTAATCATCATTGCGCTTATGGATCTATTACAAGAGCAAGTACTGTTGAGAACAATTATCTTGAAAATGGTTTTCATGCTAAATCCCTAACCGATGAAATTCCAACTTCAACTACTTGTAAAATTCTTGAATCGTATGAAGATGTTTCTGATAAAGTATTAGAAGATATCGATAGTATATCTGATCCGGCTGAGCGAGTAAAATTGATTGGTAAACGATCAAAGGAAATTGCAATTGATGCAACATCGGATAATGAATCAATAATTGCCGAAGTATCGGAAATGTTTGCCGGGAAATCATATGTATTGTTCAAATACAGAACAATAAAAGATGTTAGATTAGTTTATGCTCCACCGCAATCAATTGGAAATTTTGGTGGTGAAACAGATAACTGGGTTTGGCCACGTCATACCGGGGATTTTTCTCTAATGCGTGCTTATGTAGCCCCTGATGGTAAAACTGCAACATATTCAAAAGAAAATGTACCTTACAACCCGAAGAAATATTTGAAGATTAATCCAAATGGTGTTGAAGAAAATGATTTTGTTTTTATTCTTGGTTACCCAGGTAGAACTTTCCGTCATCGTCCATCTCAATATATAAAGTATCAGCAAGACTATCTGCTACCATACACTTCTGATCTTTATGATTATGCAATAAAAACTTTACAGAATTTAAGCAAAGGAAATAAAGAACTTGAATTAGCTGCCACCAACAGAATCAAAGGTTTAGCTAATACAATGAAAAATTATAAAGGAAAACTTAAAGGACTTAAAAAAATCAACTTGGTGAATAATAAAATTGAAGAAGAAAAACTTTTGATGAATTTCATTAATTCACATAGTGAGTTAAAATATAATTACAGCACATTATTTAATAAGATAGATGATGTATTCAGAAATATCAATGAGTTTGCTGAATCAGATCTGTGGTTTAGACATTTAATGAATATGTCCCAAACATTATCACTAGCAAATTTTGTTTATGACTATGCAGAGGAATTACAGAAACCTGATGCAGATAGAAAACCTCAATTTCAAGAAATTAGTTTACAAAGGACATTATCAAATGTTAAAGGACAGCTGAAAAATTATAATTCCAATTTTGAGTTTCAAATCCTAATAAAAATGTTTAATGATGTAAGTAACTTTAATCAGAGTTCAAAAATTGCAGCACTTGATTATATACTTGAATCAAACGGTGAAAATAACGAAGAAGCATTTTCAGATTATATCAACAATGTAATTATAAATTCTAAACTAAGAGATACAGAATATTTTAATGCACTTTTGAATAAAACTCCAGAGGAGTTGTCTTCCATGCAAGATGAACTCCTAAATTTTGTTAGAAAATTAAGAATACAGCAGCAATCATTGTCTAAACAGAATGAACTAAATGAGGGCAAATTAAATAAATTGTATGCTGATCTTGTTGAAGTTAAAATGCTTTGGAAAAAAAGTAATTTTATTCCCGATGCAAACAGTACATTGCGACTAACTTACGGATACATCAAAGGTTATAATCCGGCAGATGCAACTTATATGGAACCGTTCACATCAATTGACGGAATAATTGAAAAGAATTTAAGCGGTGCTGAAGAATTTGTAATCCCTGATAAACTTAGAAGTTTATATAATCGAAAAGATTTTGGTAAATATTTATCTAAAAAAAGAAATATACTGCCGGTAGCTATGTTATATAATATGGATACAACCGGCGGTAATTCAGGAAGTCCGGTACTGGACGCTTATGGAAATTTAATAGGAATAAATTTCGACCGGACTTTTGAAGCAACTATTAATGATTTTGCATGGAACGAATCATATAGCCGTTCAATTGGAGTTGATATACGTTATGTGTTGTGGGTACTGGATAAGTTTTCAGGTGCGGTAAATATTTTAGAAGAGTTAAAATTATAAAATCTTACAAGAGATGGATCTATTTGGATTCATCGCTTAAATCATAACTCAATAAAAAAAGCTAACAATCCAACGATAATGAGAATTAATCCGCTAATTAGTTTATCGTGATGTTCAAGAAAATGCCATTTTAATTTTGTTACTCCCTTTGAAGCTAAATAAACCAGCAAGACCATTCCGATAATTGTAACAAAAAAATAAACTACAGAAACTATGCCTATTCCAATCCATCCTAATTTGCTGGCTGTGAAATAATAGACTTCAATTTCTAAACAAGGTGAAAAGAACATAGCTGCACTAAGTGATAAAATTATTGAGCGTTTACTATTTTTTTTAATTATGCCGTCTACATTAATATGATGATGGTGATGTTCACTTTTAATTTTGTTATGACGGTATTCAAGAAATAAATAAACAACTCCGAGGGAAATTAAAATTATCGGTGCAATAAAATGAGTTATGTAATGATATGATTCAGAAAGTTTATAACCTATTAATCCAACAATAATACCAATAATAACAGTACTGCTTGTATGTGCAATTCCGGTAATTGCAGTAACGTAGATCGTCTCTCTTTCATTCCATTTTTCAGCTTTGCTAATTGCAAGCAGCGGGAGCCAATGGCTTGGTATCAAAGCATGTACTATACTTAATAAAAAACTGCTAATAATAATTTGTATTACTGGTTCCATGGGATATTAAATTTTATAAATTGAAAAAATTACTACAAAGCCATAAAATCTATTTCATTGTGTAGAACTTCCATTTTAAGCGGTAATATACCGGCAAGTTCACCATCAGTTTCTATTAGTAAATTATCTTCCATTGGTTCAATTGTGCACGATTCGACTTCTTGATAGATAATTCCCGGATGATCAATTTTTTCTTTTCTTCTAATCTTAGAAAGATTTCTAAGATAATCATACAAACTAATTTCACCGGCAATAACAATTGCAATTTTACCATCATCCACTTTTGCGTGCGGTGCTATGCCTAAACCGCTACCAAAATAATTAGCATTTGCTAAACAGAGAATTAGAACCGCCCCTTCCCAGGTAAAATGGGGTGAAGTAAATTTTATTCTTTTTTTTCGGTATGTAAAAAAAGACTCAACCGATGATTTAAAATATCTAAATGTAGGTCCGAATAATTTACTACTCTTATTTACTTTTACTACAACTTCACCACCAAGTCCGATATCTGCAATGTTATTAAAATAACGCGTAATATTTTTCCCGTAAATGTCATTACAATCAATTTTACCAATATCAACTTTAACAGATTTGTCATTTTCAATAAGATTTTTTAAATAAGTTATCTCAGAACTAATCTTCATAGTCTTAGCAAAATCATTTCCGGAACCGGTAGGCAGTAATCCGACTTTTAAATTTTCTCTCTTATTGGATGATGTTTTCATTACTCCATTGATTACTTCATTCAAAGTCCCATCTCCGCCAACTGCTACTATATAATCCGTTCCTTCATTAACACAATTTTCTGCAATATTTATAGAATCCGTACTCTTTTGAGATACATGAAATGCAATATTGAATTCTTTTGCCAAATGTAATTCTATTTCTTTTGCACGTGAATCAATATTTTTCAATAATCCGTTTACTACAAATGATATTTTCTTCATCTTTAATAAATTCCATTAAAGCTTTATGGAAGATATTCATTTTCCTGATTTCACTAAAGAAGAAATTTTAGGAAAAATGATTATGACGCTGATTTTATATACCAACTAGAACATTTACGTAGATATTAATGAGTTAATATTTGTTATTTATGATTAGCTATATGATTTGAAGTATAAATTTTCTTATTTTCTTTAGGAATTATTAAATAAATAACTTCTGTTATATTTTTGATATAAAAATTCATAACATTAAAGAAAGATTCGGAGGAATAAATGAAAATCCTAAAGAGCATTCTTTCAATAATTGTTGTTTCCTTAGTACTAATTGGTTGTTTAGAGTACAATGAGAAAATGAAATTAAATTCTGATTTCTCTGGTGAGCTTACTTTTTCAATAGGTATTAGCGAAGAGCTCTTTAATCTTGGAGGAGAAAGCCCAGAATTAGAAAACTTTGACGAAAATAAAATGAAAGAAAATTATATAAATAAAAAAGGAATTAAATTTATCAGCAGCCGTTCATATTCTGAAGGCGGTAACAAATGGATGGAAGTAAAAATCTCTTTTGAAAGTATTGAAGATCTGTTGAACTCCACTACGGATACAACTCAAAAAGGGATGATGGGAGAAATTTCCATTAAAGAAAACGAAGATGGTAATTTTGTTTTTACCCGATATGTATTTGGTAATGAAACACAAAAAGATACAAGTGCAGATGCTATGTCCCAGGGTATGATGGATATGATGTTTGCAAAATATCAATGGCAATACGAATTAAGTTTACCATCAAAAATTATTTCTACAAATGCAGAACCCGGTAACGTTGACAACAACAATAATATTGTTAAATGGTCTTATCCGCTTTCATCGTTATCAACTAAACAATTATTGACTGTAACGTTTGCAAATCCAAATAAGTCCAGTTTTATAAATTACATAATAGTATTTGTTGTAATTATTGCAGCATCAGCATTAATTTTGTTAATGCTTCGTAAGAAAAAATCTAATTCTGCATAAATAGTTATCTAGTAAAAATTAAATTATTGTTCACAAATAGATTTTAGTTTTGCCAACGCTTTAGGATATGTTTTTAAAAAATATGATTTGAATTGATAATTAGCATCTAAATCTACTGTAAGAAGTGTCATACCATTGGCGGTTGAAAATGTATAATTTTCGTGTGCACCAATCCACCCCTCAAGATCGAGACCACTTGTAATTACTCTGCCATCCATCAGCATACCGATATATTCAATGCTAACAAATTTATTAGGAATATTTTCTTTTACTACTCCTATCATTCCTTCGGTTTTACCTTCACTGTTAATACCTAAAAAATGAATTCGTGAACCTTTAGCCCATGTACCTTTAAAATGTGAAGTCGGATTAAATACTGATGTCCATTCCACGTATATTTTTTCATCAAGCATAGCTAAATAAACTTTATCAACACTAGCATTGATATTAATTTCGAAATGTAATGTCTCTAATTTCCCAAAATTTTCAGCATAACTTTTAAAATTATTAAGAATTGACTGCCAGCCAGATTGTTGAAGTTCACGTGGGTTTGTGCTTTCTGGATCAAAAGTTTCTATAATAGTTGTAGTATCTCCAACTTGCTTGAATTCAACTTTTACTTCTCTCCCATCAACAATATGATAAGAAATCAATTTATGCTTCACTATTTCATCATATATACCTTCAAAATCGAATTCAGCACTACCATCTTTTGCTGCCATTGTGTAAGTAAATTTACCACCGATTCGAAAATCATTCTCTGCTTTAGGTGTATGCCAATCGTCTGATGCATTATTCCAAAAAACAATATGTTTTGGATTTGTCCATAAGTACCAGACTTTCTCAATTGTTGTATGAACTTCTGTAGTAACAGTTATAACTTCTTCGATCATGACTAGCTCCTTCAAATATTATTAAGTTTTAAAACGAATATAATGATAATAAGATATATTGTCTTCAAAAGATGGAGTTTTAATTTAAGTATTTCAAGTTTTTAAAAATGACGCTATTTATTACTGATATTTTTAAAAAATATGAATTAGATAGACTGTAATTAAATTCCTTTTGCAAAACAGAATAACAAATTATATGATCTAAAACAAAAAAGCCTTAATACGAAATGTATTAAGGCTTTTTTATGTGAGCGCGGGTGGGATCGAACCACCGACCCTATGCTTAAAAGAAATATTAGAGACCAATTCTAAACTCTAAACAAACAATAATTTTAAGGAAATGATTATCTCTGTTGTATTTTTTGTGGAGTGTGTTATATGAGTGTTATAACGAGCAGAAAAAATAAAAAAATCACTTTGGAGAATGAGAGGAGCAAATATAGCAATTACAATTTTTCTTATTTGTAAAATGTCTCACACCGACAACTATGTTTTCTTTTCTGTCGGCTCGTTTAAAAATATGACAAAATAAATTTTCTTCATTATTTTCTAAATATCTCCGCAAACTATAAGCACATACATCTACAATTTGAATCATACTTGTTAGTTGAGAATTTACAAACAATGGGGTTTCAATTATATTTTCAATTCCGGTCCAGAATGTTCCATTTTTATGATATGTTTTCATTAAATCAGTGTGCCTTTTAGCAACAGTTTCGTTATTATCATGAATTAACAATCCATAATTTTTAGTTTCGCCAGTCTGTACAGTAATTTTCAGAAATTGTTGTAATCTGGAAACTAATTGCTCAAAAGCTTGTTCATCAATTTTTTGATTCCTTTTATTTTTAGTAGGATCGAAATAGATTTTATCAATACACTCAGCAAACAAGCGAGCAAATCTCCAATTACCTATAACATTAGCAATTTCTTCAACAAATTTAATCCTCTCGTCATAAGTAAGATGGATGTATGGATTTGTCTGTCTGTAATTTTTTTTTGTTTGATGGTACGTCTTAGGATTTTTTTTCTGAAGATTAAGTAATTCTAAATTCCTCAATCGTGTGACTTCGGATATTCTTTGAATAGTATTAAGTTTTTCAAAGTCATGTATTTTTTTTTGCTCAATATACTTTCTAATTAGCCAGCCTGTATGAATCTCTGTATCTTGTAAAAAATATTTTTTTTTAATATTAAAAATATCAGATTCACAAGTCTTCCAATGCCAAATAGGGATTGCAATTCCAGCTAGTACATAGTGTGAAGAGTTGCCAGGTATATCAGGAGTACCAGATTCATCAACATAACATAAATACATAAATTACTCCAAAAAAAAAGCGACTGGTGAAAAAGGACTATGTCCTCTCTTTGAGACGCTTAGCGACTCTTACCAGACGCATCACAAAACTACAAATAAATTTTATTAGTTGTCAAGTAATTTTTGAAGTACTTAATTCAATTACTTCAATTAGACTTATAAACTATCAAATAGTTCCATATTATTAAAATAAAGCATATAAACTCAATAAACTCAGACAACTTTCTAC
>CAYXKL010000039.1:0-21229 GCA_964464825.1 uncultured Melioribacter sp.
ATTAAGTGTACTGCAGATTCCGTGTGATAATAAAAAAGACAAAGTGTTCAGAGTGCTCGATGAAAAGAATAATCCGTTCTACTACCGCTCCACGAGACTTGGTACGCTTACTAAAACCGATACCGGTTTGAAAACCGATGTAACCGGTTTTGAAAAAAATGTTACCGGCAGAAAGTATGAATTGGTTGAATTAGAAAAGAAAGCAGTCGTGCTGCAAGGTAAGATTCTTGCTAGAGCAGCAGCTGCAGAAAATGTTGTGAATATAAATACAGATAAAAAGGTTGTTAACGGATAAACGTAGGGACGGAATATCATTCCGTCCTACAGAATAAAATTATGACTGAAGAAAAATATTTGATCGGGAATAAAGAGTTTGTATTAAGAGATGATCTTAGCTTTGAAGAAATTGATAGAGTTGAGGAGTTTACCAATCCATTTAAAGCAGTCGGTAAAAAGATTATTGAGAGCAGTAGAAAATATACAAGTAAAGAGATTGTTGAATTTGTTAAAATGTTATTGAACCCGATAGACGGCAGTAACAAAGATGATTTTGATTGGAAACAGTTAACACCCGATCAATCTGTAAATATCATTGCCGACTTTCTTAAAAAAAAAGCACAAGAGAACGTTATTATCACAACATCATCAAAGATTTACAACAAAGGAATAGCGATGCAGTTGCAGCATACAACTCATTGAAAGGATATGAATCCGATTTTTACAAAGGAGAGTTGGAACTGACCGAGACGGATTCAATTCTCCTTTTTGTTTCAGAACGTGATGCTGTTAAAATAAAAGAATTAAGAAAAACAGATTACCGGATAGTAATGAACTGCTACTGTGAAAAATTAAGAAACAATTTAAACCTATTACTAAGTGCAATTGCACATATAGAACACGTTAAGAAAAATAAATAGACCTCACCCTATCTCCCTCTCCTAAATTAGGAGAGGGACTTATGGAGAATAAATGGCTGACCGGGTAGAAGAAATAGTACTGAAGTTAAAGATTGACAACAAAGAGTACCAGGCTACAATAAATGTAAGCAAAGGTTCTCTTGTTGACCTGGTTAAATTAATTGATCCTTTCGAACAGAAGTTTGAAAATGCCTACAAGAAAATCACAACGGAACTTTCTAAATACAATAGTGCAACCGAGCAGAGTGTAAATGAATTAACCAACTGGATACGTACGCAAAATATTTCGATAGATAATATAGAACAAACTATCACCAGACTGCAGACAGAGACAAAAGCATTAGATGTAAACAGCACCGGCTGGCAGAAGAGTATGGCAGCTGTTGAAAACTTGAGAGGTGCACAAGGAAAATTAATAACCGGTTATGATAAGACTACTCAATCCCAAAGACAAATGACAACCGGTGTAAGTTCTATGAATATGGCAATAGGACAGTTTGGATTTTTACTCGGGGACGCAGACATGTTCATGATGAATTTTAGAATGGGTATGATGTCTGTTGCAAATAATTTTCCTATGGTAATTCAGTTTATGCAGTACGCAAAACAAGAAGCAGCCGGTTTGAACTTAACACTCGGGCAAGCATTTATGCAAAGTATTAAGGGACCAGGCGGATTATTATTAGGTGTAAACGCTGCAATGTTAGCTATGAATATTCTTGCAAGAGTATTTGAAAGTACTACAGATGAGGTAAAAGAACAAAAAGTAGAAGTTGATAAACTTAGAGACGCCTACCGTGAATTTAGTAAAACTACTCTTGAAGCTGCTAAAGCACAAATGGACGCGGAAATATTCAAATTTGAAAATAAAGGTGGAATTGGAGCACGAAGTAAAGGTGAAGCATTAGCACAGCAATTGGTCGGTAGTGATTTATCCGATGATGAAGAAGAGAGACTGGAGACATTATATAAACAGCGCAGTGCTATAATTGGACAAATTGAATCGCTTGGAGAGTTAGATAATTTAAGGAAACGTATTGCTGAAAATGAAAAAGCATACTATGGTGTAAGCGAGCAGAATCTAAATACTCAGTACAGGTACTTAAGAGAATTTTTAGATGATAAAGGATGGGAAGCTACTGCAGAAAATGCACGTAAATTATTAAAGGAATGGGTTGACGCAGATAAGAAGCAATTAAAAGAACTTGATAAATTAAACAGCGATGCTGATAAACAACAAGAAAAATTTGCAGCTAGCAGAACAAAGACTCTGGAAGATCTCCTTAAAACTGAAATGGACGACCTTACCAGAAAAGAACTGATCGGGAAAGATTATGTAGAGTTGTTAGAATTTTATGAAGAAGCACAAAATAAATATCAAGATCATTTAAAATCGTTTCATAATGTAAAAAATCAAACTGAACTTGACGGATGGAATACGGTTAGAGAATTGATGGAATCTTCACTTGATGCTATCAAAGAAAAAATTGAAGAGGAAGAAAAACTAACTGAAAAAGAAATTGAAGCTGGTAGGAAAAAAACAGAAGCACGTGTTAAGAACCGTGCAGATGAATTAAAATATTTAGATGAACAGAAAAGATGGAAATTAGAATCTACTTACAAATTTGAATCCGATCCATATCAACAGCGCATTAAAGAACTTGATGCTGAAGAAGCAATATCTTTAGAACGCGCTGCACACTTCCAGGCTACTGAAGAAGAAATCACAAATATAAAAGCATACTACGCAAGACAAAGAGAATTTATTGAGCAGCAGTCGTGGATGAGCCAGTTAACCACAGTTTCAAACATGCTCGGTCAATTAGCCGGTATGTTCAACAAACATACAGCCGCATATAAAACTTTAGCTGTAGCACAAGTAATGATAGAAACATACAAAGGTGTAGCTGCAGCATCCGCTCCTCCGCCGGTTGGTGTTGGACCGGTATTAGCACCGTTTATGACCGGATTAATTATTGCAAGAGGAACATTACAAGCTGCTAACATTATGAAGCAAAATACTACAATGCCCGGATATAATGAAGGCGGAATTCTACCTGAAGGAAAGGTTGGTTTCTTTGAAGGTAAGCATGATGAATTAATTGCACCTAAAGATAATTTTATTTCTGTGGTTAATGATCTGATTCATAAAAATCAAATTGCTGTTAATGGAGGCGGATTTGTTGGAGGCGGATATAGCAATAGAGATATAGTAAATGAGCTGCAAAGTTTAAAAGATGAAATAAAAGTATTGGCAAGCAGACCGGCTCGTGCATTTATAACACAAGATGATTTTAATGACGGTTACAATGAAGCGGATTTTGAATTTAGAAAAGGTCAATAATGAATTACGATTTACAATTTATGACAAAGAACTAATAACTAAGAACTAAGCACTGATCACATGAAAGGTTTTAAGATAAAATTTAAGAACGGAATTAACGGAACTCTGGTAGACTGGACACCCAATATAAATGTGCACAGTATGAGTGCAATTAAACGTAGAGTAGAAAGTAAAGTTAAAGGTGAAGCCGGAGTTATTGGTTATGATAAATTAAGTTTAACACTAAGATGGATGTCCGGCAGCAATCCGGTTTATGCTGCATTCAGCGGTGATCTGACTGCTGTTACAAGATACATTTTTGAAATTTATGGGGTTAAAGATAACGATACTGAAGTAAAACAATTTATTGGCATAGCAGATTTTTCTTCTCTTGACTGGCCCGATATGGAAAGAAAAATATCATTCGATATAGTTGATAAATTAAAAGCACTTGATATTCTTACAAGTACAACAAAGCAGCGCGGTAATATTTTTACTATGGCTTCAAGATTACATCCCTCTGCAGATTTTGTCGGGATGTTCAGCGGACAAGGAAGCGGAAGTTTATATCCGGGTCACAACTGGAGCAGTTTCGGAAACTGCGGTGATGAAGCTGTATTTGTAAATTTTCAAGATGATAGCAGCTACTGGGGTTATCCTTTAAATATGACACAGACTTGTGTAAAGAGGGGTGAAACATTAGTCGACTCTTCCGGCAAATTATTTTTTGTTATGGATGCATGGTTAGCAGCAGTACCGGCTACAGTTGCTACTGCTATCGGTTATTCTGTGCAAGCAACTTGGGCAAGGATTTATTCATTAACAGATATTATTTACTTATACTTTGCTAAAAATGCAGATTCACTTTACTCAAATGATTATTACGGATTCGGTGAAGAGTATATTGATGTAATAGGTTCTGTTGATGAAAACGGCAGATACCCGGTAGTAGGATTCGATGCACTCAAAATAAACACTGCATTAATAAAAAATTCATGGCCGAACGATACAATAATAAATAAAGTTGGTTCGACTACATTTCCAATCTCATTAGATTATTTCACATTGCTGATAAGTGAAATGCCACTCGGCAAACATCCTTTCGATGCAGTAAAGATGCTGGCAGATTCTATGCGCTGCTATATATTTTATAATAAAGACGGTCAATTAGTATTACAGCGGAAATCTAATCTTGGCAGTAACGGTACTACAAGAACATTTTCTACATTCAGAAAATCTTCGGGCACAAAAAAATATTTTTGGGATAGACTTGTTGATGGTGTAACGGTAACAGTAAAATCCGGAAAGACTGTTGATGGAATTACTCTTGAAGGGGAATCATCAGTACAAAAGTATGCCGGTATTAAACCGAGAAATGAAATTAAAGTTGATATTATTGCACCTAACACAGTAGCTCAAACACAGGAAGGATTAAATGCTTATGCATTAACAATTGCCAATGAATATTTAGACTTCTACGGAAAGAGAAGGTGGTCTTATCCTATCAGCACCGGCTTATATGATGATATGCTCGATTGGGAATTACTTGATGATGTAACGATCAACGGTGAAGATTATTTCTTTGAGAATCTTGATATTGATCTCTTTAGAGGTAAGGGATCATTTCTTGGTGTCGGTTTAACCGGTTATGATTATGACCGTCAGCAAGTACATATTCCATTAAACAAAGAAAATTATAATCAATCGTCAGCTTCCTCTTCAGCATCATCCGGCACAACAATTATACAACAGCAGTCAGAGCCATTGCCAACAAAAAGTTTCAACTATCAAATGATTGGTGGCAGCGGATATAAAGTAGCAGATATTGTTGCCGGTGAGATTGTAATATTTATAACTGTATTTGTTCAAACAGTTTTTGTTGCAAACCAGATCTCGCAGTTCAGAGTTTACGATTCATCCGGAACGTTATTTGATATAACAAAAATAATGGGCAAGCTTACCGGCACACAACCACAGCGTATATACATAGGTAAAAAATATACATCGTCGGACACTATTTATTTAGAAATGACTGCAGGTGCACAGCAAGCTACACAAGGAGCCGGATTCCTTTTAACTGAGAAGTTTAAATATCAGGAAGCAGCATAATGAAATTTAAAAATCTATTAATAATACTTTTATTGGCAGTTAATTCAATTTTTGCACAGTATAATAATGATCTGGGTACTTCTCAAGATTCCTTCCGGGTGGGAAATACCAGGTACTTTACTTTTAAGCTGGATGCAGATTCTAATTTTGTTGAAGCAACAATAAACGGAATCAAAAAAAGATTTGCTACAACAGATGTTGTTAAATCTCTCGATACAACTAAAGCATACAATTGGCTTGAGACTCAAACATTTCATAAAGTCGTAAAGTTTGGTACGCAAAAAGGATACCTTCAGTTACCTACAAGAGACACTACTGCAATAGGTTTTCTCTACCGCACCGGAGCGAGTGATGATATAGTTGCTTTCAATCCAACCGGCTCTACAAAAGATTCGCTTGCTACATACAAACATGTTAGAGACACATACGAAAAGAAACTTACTTTTAGTTATCCATTCAGCAGATCTGTTAATACAATTAGTTTATTGACAGCTTCTCCGCTTGGTGTAAATGGAAGCAATCAGTTAGATATTACAAGTACGATCGGTATTCCAGATGGCGGAACTAATAATATCAGTTTCCCGATCGGAAAATATATTTACTACAACGGAACGAAGTTAGTCGGCAGCCAAAAAGATTCAACAAGTTTTGAAGCACCGCTTACTTTTAGTTATCCATTATCAAGAAGCGGTAATGCAGTTTCATTCTTATATAATAGCATTCACTTTTCAGTCAGCAGTAATCAGTTAACAGCAAATCAATTAAATGCTTCCACAAGTAATTATGGATTTCAAATTGCTGCTGTAAATCTTGGCGGTACACAATCTATAACAGTACCTCAAGATTTAAGGACCACAGCAAGTCCGACATTTGTTAGTCCTACGTTCAGTGGAATAATAACCCAGCAAGGTACTGGTACAAATTCGTTATCCGGTGATGTATTACAGAGTGGTAACAAAAGTTTCAGTAATAATTTTGTCAGCGGATGGACCGGCAGCGGTTGGCGGTTAGACTATGGAGTAACAGAGACTGGCAAATCATATCTCGAACTTGATAATATTACAGTCCGCAAACGAATGAGCATTTATGAATTACTTATCCGGCAGATACAAGCTGTTAATGGAAATCTTTTTGTTTCATCATCTGCAAAAGCAATCAGTGCAACTTCAACACAAATAGTTTTTGAGGACCCTACCGGACACAATGTACTTCCATTTGTTGCCGGTGATTTACTTGTAGTTCAAAGATTAAAATTAAACGGCGATCAAGTAAATAAACTTGTCTATGGTGAATTCACTGTTTCATCTGTAGCTAATATGACAGTAACCGGAACGTGGAATGATCCGCCGACAGCTTATGCTGATGTTAAAGGTTGTGCATTTGTAAGAGTTGGCAATACAACGGATGCAACAAGAAGATCTTCAATCTACTTAGCTAGTGATGATACTTATTCTCCTTACATAGATATAATTGATGGTGTGAACAGTTGGGCAGCATGGGTTTCTTCTTCAAAAACAAAATCACGTTTCGGAAAACTTGACGGAATTTATGATGCTGATTTCGGTGGTAACTTATCCGGTTATGGCGGTTACATCCAAAATTTATACGCTAAAGGCGTATTAAGAATTACAAATCCTTCAACATTCAATAATGGAAGTCCGCTTAACACAACCGATCTAACAAATAATTCCAACTGGGATAATACAACAGACGGATTGAACTCTGGAGTAACTATAACTGGCGGCGGAATAACTTTAAGTACGAATGCAGTAATTAAATCCGGACAAGCTGCATACAACACCGGCACCGGTTATTGGATTGGTGTATCAGCCGGGACCCCTAAATTTTCTATTGGTAATTCTACAACAGAATATCTTACATGGAGCGGAACAACTTTATCTGTACGCGGAAGCATTTACATGGATGACGGCACAATAAGCTGGGCTTCTGTGAATGAGCCTACTAAATCTGATCTTGGAACGTGGACAACTTATATAGATGCAAACGGAATTTATACCGGAACATTAACTGCTGATCAAGTGAATGCGGTAAATGTAATTGCAGATTCTATAGTTGCAAATAAATATATCTACTCACCGCATATTGTTGGTGGTGATATTGCAATCGGTTCTGGTAATTCAATATTTAAAGCCGATGCAAATGGTATCTATCTTGGTAACGGTACATTTGGTTCAGCACCTTTTCGAGTAACACCAGCTGGTTTGGCAACTATGACAAGCGCTTCTATTGCCGGTTGGACTATAGATGCCAGTAAGATCGAAAAGGTTACTTATGATGGTGCAAAGTGGCTGTATGTTGATCTCTATTCAACTTTTTCAAGTTATGCAACCGGTCTGCAAGTAAGAGCGGAACATAGCTCTGCAAATAAAATAATTGTAAATGCCGGAAGTTACAATGACGGTGGTGCTGCTCGATATGGACTTTCGATTTGGGATGCAATCAATAGTCAATGGTTAATGAATGTTGGTTACGGTGGTCCTTCAAATAATCTGTCTGCATCAATTGCCGGTTTCTCATTCGATTATCAAAAAATGTATGCCGGTACAGCAACAGCCGGTATCTCACTTAACAAAAATGCAACTCCATTCATAACCGGTGCAAGTGCAAAAGGTTTTGAGGTGTATGATGTAAGTGATCCGAAATTATTCATTGGCAAAAAAGACGGTGATTATCTTGATTGGAATGTTACAACTGCTAATACGCTAACCATAAAAGGTGATCTTAACACTTCAAGGTTTTCAACAGCTTCCGGCTATGGTGGAAGTTATGATTATGCCGTGATAGATAGTGATGTTAACGGTTCTTTTTTAAAGATACAAAACTACACCGATGCAAGTAATGCTTCCTATGTATTAATACAACCAAACGGTTCAACCGATCTAATGAATTTCTATCACCAAGTTTCTGGAAGTGCACAAACAATTAATGTCAACTATTATAATTCCAAACTAGGTATTAGTATCAATGGTGCTTATGCAACACGTTACAGAGGTTCTGGAACTTCAACTAGTAGACCTACAACAGATTTACGTGACGGTGATATGTACTGGAATACAACTACATCACACTTAGATATATATGCATACGGTGCGTGGAGGTAATAAAAATAATTATGGAGGGAACAATGAAAAAGATAATATTGGTTTTCTGGTTATCGGTTATCAGTTGTCAGTTGTTTGGACAGATACAACCAAAATATCAATCCTCTGTCAGCACATCAATGCATGGCGAGTGGTTTGTAACCTATCCGTATTTCACTACGGATAAAGTTATTTACTTGGGTTCTACGATGCTATCCGCTTATGCGCTGGGTTATGCAAACCGAATTGAAAATAAAGACAAAACTGATTGGAAAGTAGTTAAGTACAGTGCTTATGGTGTTATGGCATTATCGCTTTATATAGATGCAGATATTTATCGGCTTGATAATGCAGCAATCTGGAAAGGGATCAGTGATGGTTTGCTTACTTCGGCAATGGCATACACATTTTATGATGTTGGCAACGGCGGCGATTTTAGTAAACCGCTTTTCAAAGGTGTATTGCTGTTGTTAGGACTGTTTCAAAATTATATTATTTACTCACTTACAAATTAGAGGAAGAAATGAAAAAAATATTACTTGTTTTTTTGTTCTTAGTTCTTGGTTCGGTGTTGGTTGCGCAATCGGATTCAGCATCATATAAAATGATAGATAGTATGATAGTACAGAAGCAGCAGCTGGAGCAGAATTACACACAGCAATTTCAGCAGCTTGAAGGTGAAGAGTTAGTTCTAAAAAAAGAAATTGAAAGTAGAAATGAACGTCTGCAACAAATTAGAGATGCAAAAAATCAATTGACCGGTGCATCAATAATTGTTCGGGAAGATATAAAAGCATTGACCGAGAGAAAAAATAAACTGCTTAAAAAAGACTAAGATTATTTGTCTGCTCAGATTAAGGAGATAAAACAATGTTACCAGTTTTAGATTTTGACAACGAGATAAAGACACCGGTGATGTTCTATGCCGGTAATCATTATGATAAAACTTTCCTTGTTAAGAAAGATGGAGTGGATTACGACTGGGCAAATGTTACTGAAATAATTGTAACGGCAAAGAGCGACAAAAAATCTACAAATAAAATTTTAGAATTAAAAAAAAGTGCCGGTGATATTGAAATAACAACCGGTGTGATGATTTGGCACTTAACAACATCAAAAACTGATATTGAACCGGCTGAATATAAATGTTTTGAAATGGTAGTAATATTTTCTACAACCAAACCAAAAGTATGGTGGGATTCAAAACTGACAGTAAGAAGAAGGGGTACTGAACTTGGCTGAAATTGATGAATATATTATAGACTTATCTGCAGTAGATGAACCGGTTAACCTGGAAGTACCGGCAGATGAAACGATAACATTGGAAGCTATTACCGGTGATGTAACTATTAATAATGATTGGATTGAAGAACTCTTAACTGGTACTATTGATGGTGTTAATAAAATTTTTACAACACAAAATAATTATCAAAGTGGAAAAACAAGAGTATTCATAAATGGACTCAAACAACAACTTGGTGTTGGCTACACGGAAAGCGGACCTAAAGAAATAACATTTTCCGATGCACCAAGTAACATAGGTTTTAATGACGTATTAATAATCAATTATATCATGGAGATATAAAATGGCACAAAGTAAAATTAAACTTTCAAAACAAGCATTCTTTGATGACAATCTTGATGCGAATGCAAAAAAAATAACTAACCTTGCAGCTCCGGTCGATTCCGGTGATGCAGTAACCAAAGCTTATGCAGATGCTTTGATTGGAGCTAATGATGCATTGGTTTATAAAGGTGTTATTGATTGTTCAACAAATCCAAACTATCCAGCTGCTGATGCCGGACATCTTTACAAAGTATCGGTAGCCGGTAAAATAGGCGGTGTATCCGGTGTGGATGTATTTGTTGGTGATGATATTCTTTGTACTGTGGATAGTTCTGCATCCGGTGATCAAGCGACAGTCGGTGCAAACTGGAATGTAATCCATGCATCGAACAGCGGTAATGTTGTAGGTCCTGGTTCAAGTACCGATAATGCTATTGCACGGTTTGATTCTACTACCGGAAAAATATTACAAAATTCTGCTGCATCTATTGATGATAACGGTTCTGTAAACATTCCATCCGGGCAGAGTTACAAAATAAACGGTGCTGCATTAAACCAAGATAATATTGGTGATGGTACTACCTACAAACAATATTCTGCTACAGAAAAAACAAAACTTGCCGGTATTGAGACAGCTGCTGATGTAACGGATGCAGTTAATGTAGGAAGTTCAATTCATGGGGCTACTGCAAAAGCTTCTTTAGTTGATGCAGATAAATTTGCAATCATAGACAGCGAAGCATCAAATGTTCTAAAGACAAGTTTATGGAGTGTAATAAAATCTACGCTCAAAACTTGGATTATGGGGTTGTATGTATGTAGGGAAGTACCAACCGGTACTAAGAACGGCACGAACACAGATTTTACTTTAGCTAACACTCCAGTATCTGGTTCAGAGATGGTTTTCTTAAATGGAATTTTGCAAAACGGTGGTGCCGGTAATGATTATACTATTTCAACAAACACAATAACTTTTGCCGTTGCACCAATTTCAACAGATACAATACTTGTAACATACTGGAAGTAAAATAATGGCAAGAACCACAGTACCAGGGCATCAGGTAACTGATGCCTCAATTAAAGATGCAGATATAGCAACTGATGCAGCAATTGGTCTGTCAAAGTTGGCACTGGTTTCTTCGCTAACCGAAAAAACGACACCAGCAGATGCAGATGTTTTCCCGGGAGCAGATAGTGCCGCTTCAAATGTTTGGAAGAAATTCAGTTGGTCAAATATAAAAGCTGCATTGAAAAGTTTCTTTGATGGATTGTATTCTAAAAAGAAAATTTTTGTAAAGAAAGCATCTGATGATCTTGTTAACAATAGTACATCTTATACAGATGATTCTGAACTGAATGGATTTTCTTTAGAAGCCAATTCAACATATAAGTTTATCTTTATCGCTCATGTCACTGCTAATACAACTTCAAAATTCAAATGCAGATTTAGTTCAAGTGTGAATATGAGTTTTGAATTTTTTTGTTTAGGTAATACTTCAGCCGCCGGAAGTATGAGATTAACTTCAAGTAGAGATTTAGTTACATCTTCATCAGGAATTATGACTGCCAATCCACAAATGGATGGAGGAATTGTTGTGGCAATTGGCACTATAACAACAACAAGTGCCGGAACTTTAAAAATACAGTTTGCTCAGGACGTTGCTCAAGTATTTGATACGAAGTTACTATCCGGCTCAATTTTAACTTTGGAAAAATTATGATAACATTCGAATGCAGTTTTGAAAAAGGAATGATTGGTGCAAATGCTTTCAAACGGTTTGCACCATTACCAGAAGACTTCCCATGTAAACCAGAACATAGATGGATACTTGATAAAAAGATATTTCGGAAAGGGAAACAATCTTTGAGAATAGAAGTTCGACCTAACGATGTAGGTGATAATGGAAATGAACGTGCTGAATTACGCGGAATGCTTGACAGCAGAGGCAATGATGTTTTTGAGGATAAAATTAATGTTACTAAGTTCATTGGTATATCAGTTCGTCTCGATCCGAAATGGAAAGCACCTTCTCCAACTAAAAAAGGAGAGGAAGGACATCAAACAATAATTCAACTTCATCAGATAGCTGAAGAAACCAAGTTTGATGATGTTGGTCCGGCAATAGCTTTGAATTGCATTGATAGATTTTTCATAAAGATTAATGCACGTGAATTGAATGAACCGGAATTAAAAGTAAATACATTTGAATTTAATTCGATTGGTAGGAAATTATTGTACGGTGTCTGGATTGATTTTGTTCTTGAAATAAAATTCTCAATAAGTAAATCCGGATATGTAAAGGTATGGCGAAGGAATGAAAGTGAATCGGTTTACAAATTAGTGTTTTCAAAAACTGGTATCACAACTATGCATTGGGATAAGAAATCTAAACCGGTACATCCGTTGGCACATACTTGGCATGTTGGCATTTACAGATCACCTCAGTATAAAACTAAAAATCCAACTACAAATATTATATGGTTGGACAATATTATCAGAGCAGATTCACTTAATGAAATTATAAAGGTATTAAAGTAGGATTAATCATCAATTAATAATCTGATTTCACTTTGCAGCTGTTCATAACGATAATTAAGGTCTTTGTCACACGGTTCAATTTCGTAACGAGTTGGATCATACCGCCATATAGAATGGTTGCTGTTAAATAGTTTCTTGATAGATTGAACGACATCTTCTGACTTCTCAAGATGTATAGGACCGTAATTATTATAAATTACAAAAATGCCTCTGATCTTCCCGGTTAATTTGGAAAGACCATATTGAGTAAAGTATCCGGATTTGGATTTAGTGAACATAGGGTTAATAGGTAATTAATTAATACACCACTTCCACAAAAATGGATTAGGATTTCGCTTACTTTAATGTGAATTTTTATTTTTAACCAACTTTTTATTGCAAATAGGATCGTATTCTAGGATAAGTTTTTCTTCTCGTAATGTGGAATCTCCTAGTACTTCTTCTGCAATCCAATCCGTTGCTTTATATTGCTGAAAAATAGAGTGGTATTCATTTAATAGGAAAAATAAATTTCCTTTAATATCCTCTGCTTTTTCAATGTAAATACATTCATGATCACTAAAGATTGCTAAAACACCACTAACATTATCATTAAGATTTGATTGAATACTGGAAATATTAAATTTTCCATTAAAATTATTTTTTATTTGCATTTTTATTCTCCTTCATTTTTGCATTTATATTTTTCTTTTTTTAATTAAAATATTATCTAATATCAATGTAGTAAATAAATGAATAAATGGGAAAATTTGTATGGAGAATTGAGCGCTAATTGAACTGTACTATAGCAATGTAATTAATAATGGAGAAAAATAATTTTTTGAATTTTATAAAGTAATATTTGTTAATATTCTCATTTCATAAAACAATAAGTAAAGCAAAATAAGGAGAGCATATAATAGTTGGTTCGTTCTAAACTAATTGAATTTATTAAATTGTTCATATTGAACAAATATTTCCCTACTAGGTATAAATTCGTAACACATATAAGTTGTGTGTGAATCTTTGAATAAATCTGTGTATGTTATAAAACCATAAATAAAAAATTTTAAATTACCATTTAAAATATTTACTGAAACTTCTTCTTTAAGAATTCTCTCGAATTTACACACTTGATTAATTACAATACCATTTTCTGTTGAAGATACTACATAACTACCAAACCCTGATTCATTATAAAGTTTCTTGAATTCCGATTCATATACACCAGTTCCACCTATTTTCATTAAATAGACACTATGTATATTCTGCGCTGGGGTATTTCCAGTATTGGATAAGTGTATTTCAAATTCAATCTTTTTACCTATAATAAACTGGAATAGTTTAACTTTTTGTACCATTAGATAAGGCCTAATGCCTAATTTTGATATTGTATTACTCGCTTCGTTATTACGTTTGACTAAAATTAATGAACTCTCTGCAATAGCAATGGATTGTTTATTATTGGAATCAGAGGAATCGGCATTTTTAATAGCAAATTCAAGATTTTTTTGTGCATTAACAATAGATGAATCTGCTTTAGCAAGTGCTAAATTTGTCTGGTGAATTTGATATGTACTGATAATGATATAAGCAATGAGCGTTCCTAAAGTTGCTAATAACACCCCTTTCTGTAATTTTGATCCCTTTTCCTCTAATTGGATTTGAACAACATCCGACAACTTTTTCTCTTTTTCAATATTTGTTGTCGGTGTAGTTTCTTCACTAGATGAAATATTATCCTTTATTGGCTCATTCATATTTATTAATCAGAATAATAACTAATTATAAATTAATTAAATATGCTTTAAAGTCACACTATTAAATAATAATAGGTAATTTATCATTTCTCAAACTAAATGGAAAAATTCTCAAAATCGGCGCTCGGTTATAAAAATTATCTGTAGAACTGGTTCGGTCCTACTACTGGTTTAATGCGGTTTAGTGAAGAAGATAATATATCGTTAATAAATTTTTCCTTTCTGGATGATTCAATAATAAAATGAATCTCGGGATTATCAGCAAATGAAGTTTTTTCAATTATACATGAATATTTTGTAAGTAAACGATGGACGAGATTTGAATACTCAAAATCAAATTTTACTGATAATCTTTCCATCAAATTTTTCTGAATTGTTTTGCAATTACTCAAACATTCTGCAGCAGAATCATAATATGCTTTTCCAAGCGGACCCACACCAAGTTTTGTTCCTCCAAAATATCTTGTAACAATTACAATAACATTTACAAAATTGAAATGATTAATAGCATTAAGAATTCTTATTCCGGCTGTACCATTAGGTTCACCATCATCCGAGTATTTAATTGTGCCGTCAGCAAATTTATAAGCATAACAATTGTGTGTTGCATCATAATATTTTTTTTTAGCTGTGTTCAGGATATTTGTTGCCTCTTCAATTGTTTCAATAGGATATGCATTTGCAATGAATTCGGAACCTTTTTCTTTCATTTTCACTTCATAAGAAGTGCTGATAGAAATAATTTTTAATGGAAGAGCCATAATTTTTATCGTAAAGAAAATTGATTTTATAACAATGTTTATCTAAAATAACAGATTGAACTTCGGCAAATTTATCGAAATGAACTCATTTAATAAAATAATCATCAAAGGCGCACGGGAACACAACCTTAAGAACATAGATCTTGAGATTCCACGTGATTCTCTGGTAGTAGTTACCGGTTTATCAGGTTCAGGAAAATCTTCTTTGGCATTCGATACAATTTATGCAGAAGGACAAAGAAGATATATAGAATCACTTTCATCGTATGCACGCCAATTTCTAAATATGCTTGAGAAACCGGATGTTGATCTAATAGAAGGATTGAGTCCGGCTATTTCAATCGAGCAGAAATCAACTTCGGGAAATCCTCGTTCAACTGTTGGGACAGTAACAGAAATATATGACTACCTAAGATTATTGTATGCAAGAGTTGGTAAAGTTTATTGTTATAACTGCGGCAGACCGGTAGAGAAACAATCATCAGAACAAATAATCGATACAATTTTAAAAGATTTTGAAGAGAAGAAAATTCAACTTCTTGCACCGGTGGTAAGAGGTAGGAAAGGACATTACCGTGAATTATTTGAAGAAATTCTTCGGGATGGATTTTTACGTGTTCGCGTTGATAAAGTGATTCATGAATTAATCGATGATTTTAAAGTAACTCGATACAAAACACACGATATTGAAATTGTAATTGATCGTCTTAAAGTTGATCAGTCATCACGCTACAGAATCAGGCAATCAGTAGAAGTTGCATTAAATTATGGGAATGGTAACTTAATTGTGTTTGATGGTGAAAATGATTTCTGGTTCAGCAGAAATTTTGCATGTGCACATTGCGGAATCGGTTTCCAGGAATTAGCGCCAAATTCATTTTCCTTTAATTCTCCTTATGGTTCTTGCCCTGATTGTGATGGACTAGGCGAGAAAAAAGAATTGGATGAAAATTTAATCATCCCTGATTGGGAAAAAACAATTAACGAAGAAGGAATCCTTGCTATAGGCAGACCGCGTAATATTTGGTTTTTCAATCAGCTTGAAAGTATTGCAGAAAAATTCGGATTCAATTATGACACTCCGCTAAAAGATTTAACTAAAGAACAAGTTGATGTATTAATGCACGGTACAAAAGAAAAAATTCCTTTTAAGTATACTTATGGCGGCGTAAGAACTGTTACGTACATGCACAAATTTGGCGGTGTCCTGAATTACATTAAGCATTATTACGATTCAACTTCTTCAAATAAGATTCGTGAATGGGCTGAATCTTATATGAACACTAAAAGATGCTCAACTTGTAATGGCGGCAGATTGAAAAAAGAATCGCTTGCTGTTAATATTAAAGATAAAAACATAGCAGAGGTAACTTCACTTTCAATTGAGAGATGTTTGAAATTCTTTTCACAAATTAATTTTACAGATAGAGAAGAAATTATTGCAAGACAGATTATGAAAGAGATAAAATCGCGTCTGCAATTTTTATTGAATGTTGGTTTAGATTATCTAACTTTAGATCGTTCAGCAAGAACACTATCGGGCGGGGAATCGCAAAGGATTCGTTTAGCTACACAGATTGGTTCACAGCTTTCAGGTGTTTTGTATGTACTGGATGAACCGAGCATAGGTCTGCACCAGTCTGATAATGTTAAACTGATTAATTCTTTAAAAAACTTACGCGATCTTGGAAATTCAATAATTGTTGTTGAGCACGACCGAGAAACAATTGAAAGTTCGGATTATATTGTTGATCTTGGTCCGCGTGCCGGAGAACATGGCGGTGAAGTTTGTATTAATGGTAATACTGATGAGATATTAAATTCCAAAAATGGTTTTGGTTCTCTTACAATCCAATATTTGAAAAATAGAAAAAGAATTGAAATACCTGAGAAACGGAAGAAAGGGAATGGCAAATATTTAGAGTTGAAAGGGGCATCTGGCAATAATCTTAAAAATGTGAATATGAAAATCCCTCTTGGTACTTTTACTGCGGTAACCGGAGTAAGCGGTTCGGGTAAATCATCTTTAATAAATGAAACACTTGTAAAAATTTTATTCAGAAAAATTTACGATTCTAAAGTTGTACCTCTAACTTATAAAGAAATAAAAGGTCTTGAATACATCGACAAAATAATTGAAATAGATCAATCACCAATCGGCAGAACACCGCGATCTAATCCGGCAACATATACCGGTTTGTTTACACATATCCGCGATCTTTTTGCACAACTGCCAGAATCCAAAGTAAGAGGATATGGTGCCGGTAGATTCAGCTTTAATGTTAGCGGTGGCAGATGCGATGGGTGTGAAGGTGATGGACTGAAAAAAATAGAAATGAATTTCCTACCAGATGTTTATGTTGTTTGTGAAGTTTGCAACGGAAAAAGATATAACAGAGAAACACTTGAAATATTGTACAAAACAAAATCGATCTCTGATGTATTAGATATGCGTGTTGAAGATGCTGTAACTTTCTTTGAGGATTATCCGGCTTTATCGAGAAAAATAAAATCATTAAATGATGTGGGGCTTGGTTATTTAAAACTCGGGCAGCAAGCAACAACATTATCTGGCGGAGAAGCCCAACGTGTGAAACTTGCTACGGAATTAAGTAAAATTGGTACCGGGAAAACTCTTTATGTACTTGATGAACCGACTACCGGTCTTCATTTTGAAGATGTGAACATTTTATTAAAAGTTTTAAATCAACTTGTTGAGAAAGGCAATACAGTAATTGTTGTTGAACATAATCTCGATGTAATTAAGGTTGCCGATTATATCATTGATCTTGGTCCAGGCGGTGGTGAGTATGGTGGTGAAATTATTGCTGCTGGAACTCCTGAAGAAATTGCGGAGAATAAAAACAGTATTACCGGCAAATTTTTGAAAAAAGAATTATCAAGAAAAATAATAGGTGAAATATGAAAAACAGTATTAATGAATTCCGTGCATACCGCACTGAAATGAATGACAGAATTCTTAATTCGGGTTTCAGGGATTTTAATAAATTTTTTGCTCTCGATAATAAAGCATATATAAACGGTGCTCTGCCGGCTAAAACTAAAGAACTGATGGGTTTGGCAGCATCAATGGTCTTAAGATGTAATGATTGTATTCTTTATCATATTGATAGATCGATTGAAGAAGGTGCAACTGAACAAGAATTGTATGAAACATTCAATGTTGCTTTGATAGTAGGCGGATCGATAGTAATACCTCATTTACGCTATGCAGTTGAAAAAATGGACGAAATATTCAGAGAAAGAAATGCCGGGAAATAAATTAATTTTAGCTTCGCGAATTGTTACTTGCAACAGCAATGATTCTGTTTTGATTAATCATGCTATAGAAATTTCAGATGATACAATTACACGTATAGCTCCGTTACAGCAGTTTGATTTAAGCAAGTTTAACGGGGAGATGTATGATTATTCAACTTACACATTAATCCCAGGATTTGTACAAACACATGTTCATTTATGTCAAACATTGTTCCGTGGACTTGCAGATGATCTTGAATTATTAGATTGGCTTCAAAAGAAAATATTTCCTTATGAAAACGCTCACAACGTAAATTCTTTAAGCGCATCAGTAAGATTGGGACTGTATGAATTACTTAGCGGCGGTACAACAACTATTGTTGATATGGGTACACTGAATCATCAAGAAATAATTTTTGATGAACTGATCTATTCTAAGATTCGTGCTTTTGCCGGTAAGTGTATGATTGATGAAAATGATTTGTATGGAAAGTTTAAGGAAACTACCGAAGAAAATATAAAGACTTCTTATGAATATGCTAAAAAATTTCACAATTCTTCGGATGGAAGAATTAAATATGCTTTTGCTCCGCGATTTGCTTTATCATGTTCAGAAAAATTGATGAAAGAAACAAAAGAAATGATGAAAGACTTTGAAGGTTCATTTTTCCATACACATTCCTCAGAGAATAAGAATGAAGTAAAAGCTGTAAGAAATAAATATGGTAAAGAGAACATAGAATATTTTGATTCACTAAATTTATTAGATGATCATACGATACTTGCACATTGCATCCATTTGAACGATAATGAAGTAAATACTTTAAAAACAAAATCTGCAAGAGTAGCACATTGCCCATCATCAAATTTAAAATTAGGTTCCGGTATAGCACAAATACCAAGATATCTTAAAGAAGGAATTTCAGTTTCTTTAGGTGCAGATGGCGCACCTTGTAATAACAATCTGAGTGCTTTTACAGAAATGCGTCTCGCCTCGTTGATTCAAAAATCGATTCATAATTCGACAGTGATGGATGCTAAAACAGTTTTTAAACTCGCAACAATTGATGGGGCGAAAGCTCTTCATATGCAGAATGAAATAGGAAGTATTGAAATAGGGAAAAAAGCAGATTTAGTTTTATTGGATCTAGAACGTTCAGAATTTCCGTTAGATAAATCAGGTGATGGTATTTATTCATCAATAGTTTATTCTGCATCAAAAGAAAATGTTAAGGAAGTTATGATTGGCGGTGAGTGGATCGTTGCTAACGGTGAAGTTTTATTTTATGATGAGAATGAACTTGTTGAAGAAGGTAAATCTGAATTAATGAAACTGTTGAGCAGAGCACATTCTTTTTAATTAAATCGGTGATTAATGAAAATTATTTTTGCAAGCCAAAATAAGGGCAAGATAAAAGAAGTAAAAGCTATTTTTAATAATTCACATTTTGAAATTGTATCTCTTTTTGATCTAGGCAACAACATTGATATTGAGGAAACCGGGGATACATTCAGAGATAATGCTTTATTAAAAGCACAAACTGTTTATGAATTATATAAAGAACCAGTTGTATCCGACGATTCCGGTTTGATGATTGAACAATTAGGCGGAAGACCGGGAGTTATTTCTGCACGCTATGCTGGTGAAGGTTGTACGTTTGCAGATAATAATCTAAAAGTGATTAGTGAATTATCTGAATTTCCGGAACCGCACAAGGCTAAATTTGTTAGTACAGCAATTTTTTATGATGGGAGTAATATTATTGAATCTGTTGGCGAACTACACGGTATTATTATTAAAGAGCAGAGAGGTACGGGTGGGTTTGGTTATGATCCTATCTTTATTCCCGATGGCTATGATAAAACTATCAGCGAATTAGATTTCGAATTGAAGAATAAGATAAGTCATAGAGCTAAGTCGTTTGAAAAATTAAAAGAATTATTAGTCAATAAATATTTTTAATACTTCTACATAATTTTATTAATAAGGAAGGGGTTAATATTCAGATTTTATTTTTCTGCAATTACAACTTGCACTAAACCAAATGAGAGTGAATATTTATTAACCTTTCTAAATCCGCTTAGTTTTAATAATTCAATAAGATCAACTTTTTTATCAAATTCATCAACAGATTCAGGAAGATATTTGTAAGCTTCTTTGTCTTTGGATATCAGTCTTCCTATCCACGGTAAAATTCTATTAAAGTATAATAGATAGAAACTTCTAACTAATTTATTTCCCGGAAGCCGGAATTCTAAAATTGTAACTTTACCTTCATTTTTTAGTACCCGGTAAAAAGAATTAAATCCTTCCTTTATATCGTAAAAGTTTCGGACACCGAATGCTACAGTTATATTTGTAAAAGTATTCTCTTTAAAAGGTAAATTCTCTGCAACCGACTGAACGTTTTTACCTTTTATCCAATCAGCTTTTTTATTGAATAGTTTCAGCATATTGTAGGAAAAATCCGCACCGAATATATTTTTAACACCAAACTTGTGCGCAGAAATAGAAAAATCACCAGTACCACATGCAATATCAAGAAGAATAGCATCCGTATTAATTTGTGTTAATTTTAATGCTTTGCTTCGCCAGTAAATGTCAATTCCCAGACTTAGAAAATGATTTAAAAAATCATAACGATAAGAGATTGTATCAAATATTCTCTTTACACGATTTTTTTTTGTTAATGATTCTTCCATTTGATTATTCTAATTGCTTATATTTTAATCAAGTTATAATGAAAAATTATGAACCCTTATTTAGCAGCAATAAAAATTAATATTTGTTCAATCTGTGTTGATTCAAATGAAAACGGCAGATGCAGATTGAATGAAAAGGAAACATGTGCCGTTGAATTATATCTTCCTTTAATTATTGAAATTGTTCATACTGCAGAAACAGATGATAT
>CAYXKL010000040.1:0-20965 GCA_964464825.1 uncultured Melioribacter sp.
GATCAATCGCGGTCTTAGAGGTGTTGAGTTTGTGGCAGTTAACACTGATGCCCAAGTTCTTGAAGAAAGTGTTGCACAACAGAAAATCCAAATCGGTACCGGAGTTACAAGAGGTCTCGGTGCTGGTGCAGATCCTAACGTAGGAAAAAAAGCAGCAGAAGAGGATCGAGAAAAACTTTCCCGTGTTCTTGAAGGAAGCGATATGGTTTTTGTAACTGCTGGTATGGGCGGCGGTACTGGAACCGGAGGGGCTCCTATTGTTGCTTCGATTGCTAAAAGTCTTGGTGCTCTTGTAATCGGTATTGTTACAAAACCATTTTCTTGGGAAGGCAAACAAAGAATGAAAAATGCCGATGAAGGTATTAAAGAATTAAAACAATATGTTGATAGTTTAATTGTTATACCCAACGGCAGAATTTTAAGTATAATTGATACTGCAACTGCTGCTAAAGCTGCATTCGATAAACCGAATGAAATACTTTATGAAGCTACACGCGGTATTGCAGATATTATTACAATAAAAGGAATCATCAATGTTGATTTTGCCGATGTACGTACTGTAATGCGCGATAGCGGTCATGCTTTAATGGGATGCGGAATAGCAAGCGGTGAAAACCGTGCAATTGAAGCAGCACAAAAAGCAATTTCTTCACCTTTACTTGAAGGTGTTTCAATTAAAGGTGCTAAAAATATTTTATTAAATGTTTCCGGTTCTGCTAATATGACTATGCAAGAAATCGAAGCCGGCAATAAAATAATTTTTGAATCTGCCGGTGAAGAAGCGAATGTTATTTTCGGTATAGTTAACAAAGAAGAAATGACCGAATATATTTCATATACTGTTATTGCAACCGGTTTTGGTTCGGAAGCAAAGGTTAATGCTATCAGTTCTATTAAGAAAGAAAAAGAAGAAAAAGCTAAAGAAAAGAAAAATGTTGCAGTCGGTGGCTTTTCTAAAGGTAAAATTGAAATAGATCAATCTGCAGATTTAAATATTCCAACTATATTGAGAGTTAAAAGAGGTGATCCGGAATTATTTGGGGATGACTCAATTATTCAAAGCGGATTTAAGAACGAAACAAATATTTATCGAGATGAAGATGATTTTCCAAAAAGCAAATTTGATGAAGAAGATAGTTCATCATTTTTGCGAAAAATTATGGATTAAACAATTTCAATTTACGAAATTGATTTAGGATTAAATCTAAAATTAAAAGGCTGCTATTGGCTCTCCCTTGTTGTGGTGACGAGTGACTTCAAAGAGAATCAATACAGCCTTTATTTTTACCCACTCGAAATTTTTCTTTTAGGAATGGAATTACTAATTTAACCCACCAAATAAAACCAATCCAAACCAATGAAAAAAATTATAGCTCTGTTGTTCGTTTTAATTTCGTATAGTTTAATTAATGCACAAGATGAAACCGAAGATGTAGGCTGGGTGGCACGTTTTGGCATTGCTGGCGGTATTACACCAACATGGATTATCCCGGATATTGATCCTCTAAATTCAGAAATAAAAAAAGTTGGATTAGAAGAATTATCAAATTCAGGAATGCTTTTGCTTGGTGGAGGCGGTTATGCTTATATAATGTTTGTTGATAATTTAAGATTGGGTGGAATAGGTTTGAGCGGTTCTACCAGTACATCTCGTAAAATCGGTAATATGAATAAAGAGATAAAATATAATTATGGATTTGGCGGTATAAGTGTGGAATATACATTACCCTTTGTAAAATATATTGGTGTTTCTGTTGGAGCTATAATTGGAGCCGGTTCACAAAGTATAGAAATTTACCAAAACAGTGGCTCGTTTACATGGAATGATACCTGGGGTAAAGTCAATTCTGACGGAATTGTTATGACAAATCATGTTAGTGATGAAATCTCAAATGCTTTTTATATTTTTACACCAACATTAAATGTTGATGTTCCTATTAATAGATTTATTGCATTACGAATTGGCGGTGGTTATACTTTTACTTTCGATAATGACTGGTCATTAAATAATGATAATTCTATTGATGGTGTTCCTAACGATTTCAGCGGTGATAGTTTTTTCATTCAAACCGGAATTTACTTCGGATTTTTTGCATACTAATTAATTGCTATTCTTATAGATGGAAATTAAAAACATATTAATTACGGGCGGTGCTGGTTTTATTGGAAGTAATTTTATCAATTATCTTCTTTCGAAAACGGATAATTATTTTTTAGTTAATCTTGATAAACTAACTTATGCCGGTAATCTTGAAAATCTTAAGAATGTTGAAAAACTGAATAATTATCGATTTATAAAAGGGGACATTTCAAATTTTGAATTAGTTGAGTATCTATTTCAAAAGTATGAATTTAAATATGTTATAAATTTTGCGGCTGAATCGCATGTTGATAGAAGTATTCTTGGCTCGGAAGTTTTTTATAGAACAAATGTAATCGGTACCAATATATTGATTGAAGCTTCTAGAAGACACAATGTTGAAAAATTTATTCAAATTTCTACCGATGAGGTTTACGGAAGTTTAGGTTCTGATGGCTCGTTTACTGAACAAACACCACTATCACCAAATAGTCCATATTCATCAAGTAAAGCAGCGGCAGATTTATTGGCATTATCATTTTATCATACTTACAATTTCCCGGTTGTAATAACTAGATGTTCAAATAATTATGGTCCATATCAATTTCCGGAAAAATTAATTCCGCTTATGATTATAAATTCACTTAACAATAAAAAATTACCAGTTTATGGTGATGGTTTAAATATTCGTGATTGGATTTATGTTACTGATCATAATAAAGCTGTTGAATTAGTATTGGAAAAAGGGAAAGCTGGTCAAGTTTATAATATTGGTGCTAGCCAGGAAATGAAAAATATTGAGATAGTGAAATTAATATTGAGTAAATTAAATAAGCCGATTGATTTGATTGAGTATGTTAAAGACCGTCCGGGACATGATAGACGTTATGCAATCGACTCAACAAAAATTAAAAATGAACTTGGTTGGAAACCTGAGTTCAAATTTGAGGATGCAATAGAAAAAACTATTTATTGGTATCTTTCAAATAAAGATTGGTGGGAAAGAATCATCAATGGAAAGTATCAAGATTATTATAATCTCCAGTATGGAAAAAAAACGTTAACAGATAAAAGTTAATAAAATGAAAAAAATCATTTCTTTCTTTTTAATTATTTTCATCTCCTCAATGTTTGCTCAAGAGGACGAGAAAAAAAGTAATCAACTTACAAATGTTTTATTATCTCAGCCTATAACAGTAACAATAGGTGGAGAGTTTATAGTTAATGGATCCTTTACTGCATTCAAAACACAGAGGATAGATCATTTTATTACAACACTATATACTGAAGCAGAATCAAGATTACTTTCTGGTAAAAATGACAAACAATTACTTAAACAAATATCTGATGAGATAAAAAAGTATGCATTAAGAAATATTACTTTAAAAAGAATTAGTGGAGAAATAAAAAAAATTGATTTACTAAAATTCAGATTGACTGGTGATTTTCAATATAATCCTTATCTTCAAAATGATGATGTAATAATATTTCCTTCATATGATGAAGAAAAAAATGTTGTTACTATCGATGGTGCTGTAAACAAACCTTCAAGACTTCATTTTGTTGAAGGTGATAGACTTAGTGATGCTATTCTTTTTGCCGGTGGACTAAATAGTGCATACGATAACATAACAAAAGCAGAGATATCAAGACTTAATAATTCCGGTGATAAAGAAGAATTAATTATAGTTAACATCACTGATGATTTTTCTTTGAAAAGCGGTGATAGGATTAAGATATTGGCAGATGAAAACAACAAAAGGGATTATAAAGTTTTAGTTCTAGGTGAAGTAAAATATCCCGGATTTGTTTTTGTTACAGCGGATGGTATGAGACTTATTGATGTTTTAAATAAAGCCGGTGGATTTAAATCTAATGCAGATTTATCACGAGCTGAAGTCATTCGTAATTTTAATTCTATTGAAATGCTGCAAAAATATAAATTAACACAAGAATATTTAGAAAACCCTGAAATGATATTAGCACCTGAAGTTCAACTTCAATTGAAGCAGCAAAAGCAATTACTGGAAATGTCGCGTTTGTATAATTTACTTGAAGAAGATACTCTATTCTATAATATAGATAATCAACTTCGTGTACTAAGATCTGAAAGTTTAGTTGATTTTACACAACTTAATAATAAAGAATCGGATGCTTCGAAATTTATTGTGAAAGAGGGTGATTTAATTTTGATTCCGGAAAAATTTGATTACGTTTATGTTTTTGGACAAGTACCAAAAGCCGGATATGTTAAATATGTTCCTGAAAAAAATTATAATTATTATATTGAACAAGCTGGAGGATTGGCAGAAACAGCACGCGAAGACGAAGAAGAAATTGTGGTGATTAAAGGTAAAGAGATGAATTGGGTAACAAAAGAAAAGGAGAAATTACACTTAGAACCTGGTGATTATGTTTATGTACCAAAAGAAATACCAAGAAATTTCTGGTATGACTTTTCAAAATTCAGCGGAATAATTGGTGTAATCGGAAGTGTAGCAACAGTAGTATTATTATTAACACAGTTTGGGAAATAATTTAGGTTAATAGATGACCGAACATTTAAATCAAAACGAACAAGCACAGACAGTAGGTTCAACTTTTATTGAATTTCTGACAATTGTAGTAAAATATAGAAAATTTTTGTTTTTATTCATTTTTGTAATAACTGTTGGTGCTACTGCTTATGCTTTACTAGCCCCTAAATGGTATAAATCAACAGCATCGGTTTTACCAGCTGAAAAAAATGATTTACTTTCAACTTTATCTGGGATATCAAGTCTAGCAAAAGGATTTTCAGCTTCGAAAGGATTAGCCGCACTTACCGGTGGTAATTCAGAGACGGATAGATATTTAGCAATTTTAATGAGTGCTACAGTAACTAATGATGTAATCAATAAGTTCGAGCTAAGAAAAGAATATGATTTGGAAGATGATTATTATGAAAAAGTTTTAAAAGAATGGCAGTCAAATTTAGAAATGGAAATACAAGATGAAGGTAATTTAACAATATCTGTTTATGATAAAGATCCTCAAAAAGCCGCAGACATTGCAAATTATATGGTCGAAAGACTAAATGAAATTAATACAAAACTTAGTGTAACAAATGCAACAGCAAATAGAGAGTTTGTTGAAAAGCGTTATTTACAGAATGTTGCTGACATAAATAGATTAGAAGATTCGATGCAGACATTTCAAGAAAAATTTGGTATAATTTCTGTCCCTGATCAATTAGAAGCTACAGTAAAATCAATGGCAGACATTTATTCTGAATTATACAAAAAAGAAGTTCAGTATAATGTAATCAAACAAACTTATGGCTTAGATCATCCAAGTGCATTAAACACTAAAATTGAATTGGATGAACTGCAGAAAAAAATTAATCAACTTAACAGAGGAACCGATTCTTCACAAAAAGAAGTTAAACTGCTTATACCATTTAAGGAAGCACCTGAACTTGGTAATAGTTATTTAAAAATTTATAGAAATCTTGAAATCCAGTATAAGATTTTAGAATTCATTCAACCACTTTATGAACAAGCGAAAGTAGAAGAAGCACGTAACACTCCAAGTGTTTTAGTTCTTGATAAAGCTGCTCCAGCAGATAGGAAAGCAAAACCGAAAGGAACTATTTTTGCATTAGTATCTTTTGTTTCTTCAACCATTCTAGGACTTGTTCTAATTTTCTTTTTAGAATTAATAAATCGTTTAAAAAAGCAATATCCTGAAAAGCACAATTTTATAACAAATCAATTAAAATCAGATTTTTCAATTCTTTCCAAAAGAAAAAAGTAATTCCTAATGTCAGATATTGCAAGAATCAAAAGGAATTCCCTTTTTTCATTAATTTCTTCGGTAATTAGACTTGCAACAAATTTTGTCATTTTCTGGATGATTGCAAAAGAATACGGACCCGAAGTATTTGGACAATTTACAGTAGCCCAAACACTTGCACTTAATTGTTTATTTCTTGCCGATTTTGGTTTTGATGTACTACTTACTACTGATATTGCACATGATATTTCCAATACAACAAAATATTTCCAAAAATACTTTTCTCTTAAATTTTTTACATCTTTAATTGCACTAATTGTAATGTGGTTTATTGCAATTTTCGGATCTCTAAGTTTTGAAGCAAGAGCACTTATTTTAATATTTAGTATTTATATGATATTTAGCGCCCTTACAAATTTTTTAGTTGCCCTATATAAAGGACTTGAAAAATTTGAATATGAAACTAATCTATCATTTTATACTAATGGAATATTGCTGATCCTAGTTCTAATTTTAATATTCATAGGATCAAACATTTTTTTAATAAGTATCACTTTTGCATTTTCCCGAATTATAGGTTTTGTACTCGGTCTTCATTATGCCTCCAAGGTTCAATCAAAACTTTCTTATAAATTAGATTTTAAGGACCTAAATTTAGTTAAGAATAAAGTATTGATATTTGGATTTCATTTACTCTTCAACAATCTTTTCTTTCAGCTTGATACGTTACTTCTATCTTTATGGAAAGGAGATCATGAAACCGGAATTTATCAAGCTGGTTTCAAATTAATTCTATTACCTTTGATTATACCTGATATTTTAACAAATGCTCTATTACCGGTACTATCCAGATATTTTTCTAGTGATAAAAATCTTTGGATAAAAACTGGTTTTATTATGAATAAGATTTTAATTATAGCAGCTATACCAATTACAATAATTTTGTTTTCTTTTTCTAAGCAAATTGTTGAGATTATTTATGGTATTCATCTATATTCAGAAGTTATTCCGGTTATAAGGATGTTATCTGTAGTTTTAGTATTGAGATTTTTTTTGGAAACCTCAGCTCAAATGTTAACCACATCAAAAAGGCAGAATTATAGAATGTGGGTTGTAATTATTGCAACATTTATAAATATGATTCTTAATTTCTTTTTTATTAATAAATATGGTGCGTTAGGTGCAGCAACTGTTGCAATTATTACAAATTTTTTTGTTGCTGCTGCTTATGTTCTTGCATCATTTCAATTTTCTAAAAGTTGGTTTGTTAATAAAAAAATTCTTTTGCTATTTATTTTTTCTACACTTATCCAGATAATATTATATCAATTCAGCGCTATTAATATTGTAATAGCCGTACCGATTATCATCGTATTATATGTTATGTTCGGCTACTTCATTTATTTTACAAAAGAAGAAAAAATTAAATTGTTATCACTTGATTTCAGCATGAGATCTATAAAAAATTAGATATCAACCAAATGAGTAGTATCTCAATAATATGTTTATCAGGATTTTTGATTTTGTTTCTTTCCTTATTCAAGAAAGGAACGGATATTTTTTCCCCAGCTCGGTTGTTTTTATTAGTCTGGTTGTTAGCTATTGGTTTGGCTGATTTGAAACTGAGTAGATATCAGCAAGAGTGGTCAACATTCAGTTGGATAATGCTGATATTACCTTTAGTATCTATGCTAAGTGGAATATTTATTGTTTACGTACTTAATGTTGATAAAAAAATTCATCATGTAATTGAGATTCGTAGTTTATTAAATGAGAAAAAGATTGATTTTGAAAAACTATTTAGATTTATAATTTATCTGTTTATAGCTTATATTGTTTCGTATGTAATATCTTTCCTTGTTATTGGTTTTTTACCATTGTTTACAAAATACCCCGGAGTAGCAAGAAATGATTGGGGACTTTTTGGTTTTGGCCTTTTTATTCAGGCATTTCCATCAATATCATATTTAATTGTGATATATTTTATTTTAAATAAGAATAATAGAAATAGAATCATTAGTAGTTTAATTCTTTTTATAACATTTGTAACATATGCTTTTCTGTTACAAAGGTATTATATAGTCTTTGCTATAATTATAACAGTTGTATCATTGTATTATTTAACAAATTATTTGCGAACAAGAAATGTTTTAATAATTATAATTATAACTCTTGCAATTGTATTCAGTATGACTTTAATCCGTTTAAGTGGAACAATAGTCAATTATCTATACTATTTAAGTGATATGAGATATGAAATTGATTACGCAATTTTTACTGAACCCTATATGTACATTACAATGAATTTAGAAAATTTTAGTAATGCAGTTGCTAATATGGATCAATTTACATACGGTGTATTTACATTTGATTTTATTTTTGCATTAACCGGTATTAAACACAACCTGATTGAATATTTAGGTTTAACTAGATATCCATTTTTAATAACAAATAATTATAACACATATACAATGTTTTTCGTTTATTACTGGGATTTTGGAATATTTGGATTAGGTATAATTCCTTTTTTATTAGGTATGTCTTTTTCGAAAATCTATTATAAAATGAAAACAAATCCTACACTTAATTCTGTAGCAATTTATTCAATTGTGGCATTTGTAATAATTTTCTCATTCTTTGTTCCGATAGTTACATTTCTTCATTTTGTATTTAATTTAGTATTAATTTATTACATCACAACAACTATTGTGAAAACCGAATTATAAGGGTAATGAATATCAATAATTATTTATTATCCCCTGACTGAGGCATTTTGTATAATTTTTACTGTTAATTATAAAAATAATATCAAATCTTATTTATAAAATTAGAGCATACAGTATCGGAGAAATATTTTTATATCTCTATGAGAGAAAATTGAAGATTCGATTGCCGATTAGTAACAAATTGCGTTGGAATATCAACACAAAAAGTGAAATCAGATTTTAGGATAAATGTATCAGAACAAATGGAATGATATGGCCGGAGGAATATCAGCAAAGGTTTTACAAAAATCTTTTATTGTAAGAAGAAATAGTAAAATTATTATCTGTTTCATAAAAATAAATATTCTAGAAGTAGGCACTTAAACCTTTACTTATTTTGAAAAAATCCATTACAATTTTGATATTAATATAAAAGCGGTTGATCCTTTAGCTGATGAGTATGATAAACTACTTAAGAATATTCTATAAATCCTATTGTAAAGACACAAAATTAGAAGCAGAAAAAATAACTGTACGATTTAAGGAAAACATTTTTGATTTAGTATTTGCAAGAAATAGTATCAATCATTCTTATTTTCCAGAAATATCTGTTTTGGAGATGATCAAAGTTATAAAGAAGAATTGTTATGTTTTACTCCTTCATAGAACAAACGAAGCAGAACAAGAGAACTGACAAGGATTACATCAGTGGAATTTTTCAAATGATAATGATGACTTTATTGTATCATCAAAAAAATACAGAATTAATTTCTCAAAAAAATATTCAGATATATGCAGAATTAAATGCAGACTAAATGAGAGTGAAAATATGTTATACACAGAAATATTAAAACTATAATACTACTTAAGAAATAGTAAAATTCAATTCAATAAAATTATTATAAACTAACAATCCTGATAAATATTGAGGAGCGTCTTAAAATAATTTTCTTTGTTAAAGAATTCAATGTGCTTGTATTTTGTATTTTTAATTTTTTCAATTTCAATAGAATAATTTAATTCATAGGAATTAATTGTATTAATCCAGGAATCTATATCACTCCGTGTATAAGTTTTTCCAGCATTTTTTAAAAATGCAATACTTTCTGCCATACCTCCAAAATCAGGAACAATTGAAAAAATATTTAATGAGAATGCTTCCAAAATTGTCATTGGTGCATTTTCATAACATTCAGATGTTAAGCAGAAATACTTTGTATATTTAATCTCCTCATGTAATTTATCTTTTGACATATAATTTTTGAAGATAATATCGGTACCATAAGCACTTAATTTAGCTAGTTCTTTTAATTTTATCTCTTCTTCCCCTTCACCAATAATTAGTAATCTGAAATTATTGTTTGTTTGTTTCTTCCATTCATTAAATGCATTAATTAAAAATTCTAAATTTTTTTCTTTTGATAATCTTCCGAAATAACAAATAATGTTTTCTTTCTGGTTTGGTAATTCGGTCAAAGTTAAAGTAATGGGATTTCTAATAACTGAAATATTTTTCTCATCAATTCCTTCTTCAATTAATTTTGATTTTAAAAAATTACTCGGACAAATAAACTTATCAACAATACTTTTATGATCTATTATGTTATTAGCCAATAAACTTCTAATTCCTTTAATGATCGAATGCACCCAACCTCTTCGATCGCATTTGTTTGTGAAGATTGCAAATTTATATTTCTTCCCGATACATTTTTCACATATTTCATTCCGCTTGTAATTATAGAGACTAGCATTAGGACAAATTAAATGAAAATCATGGAGTGTCTGAAAAACCTTGATTTTTTTTTTGCTTTTTGTTCTCTTTATTGCAAGCAATATTGATGGGGAAATAGAAGCAAAAAATCCATGAATGTGTATCACATCTATATCATTATTTTCTAAAAAATATTTTAAGGATTTGTAATTATGAATTGAAAATATATAATTAATGGTTCCTAAAATTCTATTTTGAAATTCCCATGAAAGAAATGTTATATCTGGTTGAGGAGTTGATTGATCTAATTTTACGAATCCGGAAAAATTACTTGTTAAATTATTATTTCGAGTAATATTGAATACTGTTTCTGCACCTCCCTTATAATCATAATTATTAAGATGCAATACTTTCACACAGTCCCTATTAAATTATTTTTCCATTTAATGTAATTTAATAATTGCATCCAATACTGTTTGTGGATTTAAATATTGCATGCATTCATTTGGACAAGTAGGCGAGAAATAACAATCACAATCGAAATCTGGTTCAAGTATTATCCCTCTATTATATAAATAAAATTCATTTTTATTAAAAATATTATTAAAGAGTATTAATTTTTTTTTGAGAGCAATTGCAAGATGCATTGCCATTGTTACAGCAGTTACAATAATATCACATTCATCAACTAAATTAATAAAATCATTAAGAGGGTAATGGCCTATGTATTTAGCACCGCTTAATTTTTCGATTCTACTATTTTTATCATCTTCTTGCTGACCGCCTAATAATATTACTTCATAATTATTTGATATTAGTTCTTTAGCTAATTCAATCCAATGTTTTTCAGGCCATAAACGTGAAGTCCATCTTCCACCACATCCGGTATTCAAGCCCACAACTTTTTTTGAGTGATCAATATTAAAGTCAATTATTTTGGGAGGAACATCAATAAAATATTCTTCGTTGTTAAATTCATAACCACAGATTTCAAATATTTCTTGTACATAATGTTTTGTGTTTTGTTTATTCACATCATCAAATAGACCGGTCACCCATTTATGTGTTTCTGCCTCTGTGCCTATTGGTTTTGCATGCCCACTTTCATCAATTGTAAATCCAGATTTTCTTTTTGCATTTATTGAATTTGTTAAACTGATAGCAATAGGATCTTTATCAAGATTAATTAACCAATCAAAATTTATATTTTTAATAAATTCAATATTTTCTATTGACACAGAAATAGCTTTATCTATCCAGCTTTTTGGAAGTATTTCTGGCGTATATGTTAACCAATATATACTTGAAAAAGGGTAGTATTCTTTAATTTTTTTTAATAACGGTGTTGTTCTTATAACATCCCCTATTGCGCCGAGTTTTATGATAAGAATTTTCTCGATAGTTTTATCATAGTAACTGCAATCATCACAATGGACTTTATACAATTTATGAGGTTTACAAGGAATGTCACCTCGGAAATGTCTACAATCTGTATTAATCATTGAATATCACTGTATTAAGGTGTGCCAATATAAAAAAATTGTCATACTGTTTCTAATTTTGTTATTTTTCTCAACCAAAAAATCCAAGGCATATTGAAAATATTAATTATTACACCAAGAATTCCATTCCCTCCCTTCAGAGGAGATAAGCTTAAAATTTTCAACATTTCCAAGAACTTGTTAAAAAGAAATGAAGTTAAGATTTTATCATTCATAAGCCGATCATCAGAATTAAAAGATGTAGATCAATTAAAGAAAAATGGTGTTGATATTGAGACAATTAAACTATCGGTTATTACTTCATATTTAACCACTACTAGATCACTACTTACTTTTGATCCGCTACAAGTTTCATATTATTATTCAAAAAAGATGCACGATAGAATAGCAGAAATTACTTCTACTGAAAAGTATGATTTAATTTATTTTCACCTGATCAGCAGTGCTCAATACCTAAAATCAATCAAAGATAAGTCAGCTTTAAAAGTTATAGATTTTACTGATGCAGTCTCATTGTATTTATCACGTTATGTAAAGGTTTTAAAAAATCCGATAAAAAAAATAGTTTTTTATTATGAGTATAAATCAATTAGCAGATATGAAAAGATCGCACGTGAATTCGATACACTGTTTATTTGTTCAAATAATGATAAAGACTTTTTAGAGCACAGAAAAATTCATGATAATATTCAAATATTACTAAATGGATTTGATAGCGATTCTTTTAAATCTGAAAAAATAGAACCGGAAAAAGATAGGATTATCTTTTCAGGTAATATGCCTTATTTCCCAAATAAAGATGCAGTTCTCTATTTTGTTAATGAAATATTTCCTCTTGTTTTAAAGAAAAAACCTAACGCTAAATTTTATATTGTTGGTCAGCAGCCACCCAAAGAGATACTTGCTTTGAAATCGGATAATATTTTTGTCACTGGTTTTGTAGAAGATATTAGAAAAGAATATTTGTTGAGTCAAATTAATGTTGCACCTATTCGATTTGGAGCCGGAACATTAAATAAAATTATTGAATCTTTGGCGCTTGGCATTCCTACCGTTGCAACTTCGTTGTCAATTCAAGGTTTTCCAGACGAACTTAAAAAATATATTTTTACAGCGGATACCCCTGAAGCCTTTGCTAATGTAATACTGAAAATATTAGATAATCCCAATATTCGTAATGAAATGGTAGCAGCCTCTGAAAAAGTATTTAGTATGTTAAACTGGGAAAAAATTGTCGGTGATTTTGAAGATTATATACGAAGCAGAATTAATAAAAAGTATGCAAAATAAATCTTTCCATACTTCACTTAAGATAAAATTTTAAAAGGTATATCCATCGAAAAAATTACTAAAAATGTTTTTTCATTGACGATTGGGCAAGGGATATCTTTAGCATTAACTTTTTTGTATTTTGTAATTGGCGCTAGATATTTGTCTGTCCATGAATTTGGTACTTTTGGTTACCTTGTAGCTATTGTTGGAATCCTTTCTAAAGTTATTGATTTTGGTCTTGGTCCCATTGTATTTCGTGAGTCATCAAGAGAAGATGAAAATCATAAAATCCTAAATAGTGCATTGTCAATTCGTCTTGCATTGTTTTTTATAGTCTTAATAATATTCGATATAGTTATTTACTTTTTACAATTCACACCTCAAGAATTTATCCTCTTGAATGTACTTTTTCTAAGCGTAATTTTTTCGACACGAATGGCAAATATTCGCGAACTGTTAGCTACTCCATTTAAAGTTCATTTGAAAATGCATTACCCAATGACTTTAACAATTCTGGATAATTTTCTTTTTCTTATAGCTGTAATTCTGATGCCACTTTTTAAGGGTGGTATATATTATTTTGTATTTGCATATGTCTTTACAACATTACCCGGATTTATAATACAATTTATTTTTCTTGAAAAGAAATTTCAGTTCCGTCCCAAAATAATTTTTTATAAAACATTCTGGCTGTTAAAAGAAGCATTTCCGCTTGCGGGTTTTGTACTTTTGGCAATCGTTTATCAACAATTTGATATTGTTATATTAATAAAACTTAAAGATGAATATTCTGCCGGAATTTATTCTGTAGCAACCAGATTAACAATGCCACTTAATATAATCCCAAGTGTTATTGTTACTACAGTATTTCCATTTTTAGTAAAAAATCTACAAGATAGGTTTAAAACTGATTCAATAAATGCAATGGTTTACAAGGTTTTATTTCTTATATCATTCATTTTGGCATTGGTATTCTCATTTAAATCTGAAAGTATTGTACAAATAATATTTGGGTATAAATATAGTTCAGCACATCTTCCAACTACATTAATATTCTGGTCGTTGGTATTTATGTTTTTTAATTACTTTACATTGGATTTACTTACTGCTCACAGTAAACAAAAATTAAATTTTGTGTATTCGCTGATTCTTGTTCTTTCAAATACCATATTAAATTTGATTCTAATACCGGACTATTCATTTGTTGGAGTAGGATTTGCAAAAATAATTGCCGGCTTTTTAGGTTTTATTTTTTTAACATGGGCATTGCTCAAACACAATTTCAGTTTATCTTTTATTAATGTAAAATTTATTTTGTGGATTATTATAACATCTGTACTTGTCTATCTATTTTCATATCTGCCTCTACTGTTATATTTAATAAGTGCTTCAACAATAATTTTAATTACTATAATTCTGTTCAAATTTTTTGAAAAAGAAGAATGGGAAGTAATCTTTAGATTACTTAATAAGGAAAAATGGGGCAAATACTTTCAAAGGTAGATGTTTCTGTAATCATTGTTAACTATAATTCTTTTCAATTATTGAATGAAACACTTTCATCATTAGTTGAACATACTAAAGGATTGACATATGAAGTTATTGTAGTTGATAATAATTCTGAAGGTAATGTGGAAGGGGTTACCCGGCATTATCCCGATATCAAATTAATAAAAAATAATATTAACAAAGGATTTGCAGCAGCAAATAATCAAGCAGTTAATATTGCAATTGGTGATTATCTTCTATTTTTGAATAATGACACTAAATTCATTGAAAATGCAATTAAAAATGTTTTTGATTTTGCAAAAAATATTAACGAAAAGATATTTATTGGTATTCAGTTATTAAATGAAGATAGATCTAAACAAGAAAGTGTTGTTGATTTTCCTTCAGTTTGGAATGCGTTTACTGAAAACTTTTTTTTATACAAAATATTTAAACGATCGAAATTATTTAATAAGTATTACCAAAATGAAATTGAATTAGCAAATCCAACTTTTGTAGATGTTATCCGCGGTGCTTTTATGTTCTGTCCTAAAGATGAAATTGTTAAACTTGGAGGATTTGATGAACGGTTTTTTTTCTACTCAGAAGAAACTGACCTTTGCTACAGATTTAGAATTAATGAAGGAAAAGTTATTTTCTTACCGTCAGTTAAAATTATTCATTATGGAGGCAGTGCAACAGACAATGATCCTTGGTTTAAATATAAAAACCAAACTATCGGTAAGATACAATTTTATCAAAAACATTTTAGAGGAATTAGATTCATGACAGTAATAATAATTCACTGGTTGGGTTTATTGTTACGCGGAATAATTTTTTCAATCAGTGGTATTTTAACAATTAATAAAAAATTATTCATGAAAGGAATTTATTTCTTTAAGCAAGTAACAGTATATCCAAAAAATCAATTTAAATGATAGTATGAAAATCCTTCAGATATTACCTAAAATTCCTTATCCTCCTGATGATGGCCATAGAAAAAGTATGTGGGGAGTTATAAAATATTTATCACTGCAAGGTCATCATATTCATATAGTTGCGTATCGACAAAATGTTGAAATTGATAAAATTAATAATGAGATCGGGCAATATGCTAAGTTACACGTTATTGATGTCAGTACACCAAATAGCGTTATTGGAGTTATTATTAATTTATTCAGCTCGGTACCGTATAATATTTCAAAATACAAAAGAAAAGAATTGAGAGATTTTCTTCATAAGTATTTAATCAATGAACAATTTGATGTAATACATGTAACAAATTCACACATGGGCTGGGTAATAGAAGAAATAACAAAATTGTGCCGAACGCCGGTAGTATTGCGAGAAGAAAATTATGAACTGACTATTATGGAGCGCTATTATCAAAATCAAAAAAATCTATTTCTGAAATTATATTCATTTATACAGTACAAAAAATTTATTAAGTATGAACCTTTTATCTGTTCGAAATATGATAGGATTATAATGATGAGCAATGAAGATGCAGATCGTCTTCATATGTACAATTCAGCTATAAAAATTTCAGTAGTTCCATTAGGTGTCGAAAAAGAATTATTGACTATAAGAAAAAAAGATGTAGAAAATTACTCATTGGTGCATATTGGTTCACTAAAATGGTATCCTAATTTGGATGGATTTTTATGGTTTGTAAATGATATTTTCCCATCCGTGCTGGAACGAAAACCGGATACAAAACTTTATATTTACGGAAGCGATTTACCATCTAATTTAAATTTTAAGTATAGAGAAAATATTGTTGTTAAAGGTTTTGTTAATGATTTATGGAGTGAATTGATTAACAAATCGTTAGTTATTGTTCCACTTAGAATTGGCAGTGGTATAAGAGTAAAAATATTAGAATTATTGGCTGCCGGAATAAATATTATTACAACTTCTCTTGGCAAGGAAGGTATTCCGGTAAAAAATAATAAAGAATTATTAATTGCAGACAGTAAAGAAGAATTTGCAGATAAGGTTATAAAATATTTTGATAATAACTATGATGCTGAAATGATGATTAATAATGGTAAAAATTTAATTAGTGAAAATTATTTATGGGAATCAATTGTACATAAATTTGAACAAGTCTATTCTGAAGTGTTATGAGTTTTAAGTAATGATTTTATTTATAGAAATATTATTCTATGTTACTTTAATTATGGTTGTTAATTCCTTTTTCATTTATCCTATGGTTATTTTCATATTGAGCAGAAATAAACCATCAATAAAAGTGAGTGATAATTATGAACCGGCGGTTTCCATTCTGATTGCTGCATATAATGAAGAGAAGGTAATACAAAATAGAATTAAAAATATTGCAGAGTTAGATTATAATTTTGATAAAATAGAAGTGTATATCGGTTCCGATTGCTCTACAGATAAAACAAATGAAATTTTGAGAGAAAATGCAGCCATATATCCGTGGCTGAACATCTTTATTTCTGAAGAAAGAAGAGGAAAAGCCGGTATATTAAATTATTTAATAGAAAAAGTTAAAAATGATATTATAGTTTTTACTGATGCTAATACAGAATTTGAAAAAGATTCAATTAAAAAATTAGTCCAGGATTTTACAGATCCGCTTGTTGGAGGTGTTTGCGGAAAATTAATTTTAGTTGATAATGAATTGATAAGAAATCAAGGTGTTGAGGAAACAAAGTATTGGAAGTATGAAACTTATATCAAGCAATCCGAAGGATTATGCGGCGTTATGCTAGCAGCTAATGGCGGAATTTTTGCGATTAGAAAAAATTTATTCCAAACTATACCCACAGAAAAAGCAGTTACTGATGATTTATTCATTTCACTTGCAGTTCTCTCGCAGAACTATAAATTCACATATGCAAAGGATAGTGCTGCATACGAGAATACCGGATTAAGTTTAATGTCCGAGTATAACAGAAAAGTACGTTTTGGTGCAACAAATTTTCAAACACTCATCTATTTTAAGAAATTACTCTGGCATAAAAATAAATTATTAAGCTATGCTTTCTTTTCACATAAAGTTACAAGATGGTTTTTACCAGCAATTCTTGTTCTTCTTTTTATTTTCAGTTTTTTACTCGAAGATAAAAATCTTTTTATTAGAAAAATCTATTTTCTGCAGATTGCCTTTTATCTTTTAGCATTATGTGGTTATCTTCTTTCATTAATAAAAATAAGGATACCAATATTTTCATTACCTTATTTCTTTGTAGTTTCCAATGCAGCTATTGCCGAGGGATTTATCAGATTTTTAAGAAAAAAACACAGTGTAATTTGGAATTCAACAGTGAGATAAATGTACGATATAATAGTAGTTGGTGCCGGAATAGTAGGATTAGCAACAAGTTTGAAAATTCTTGAAAAAAATAATACTCTCAAATTGTTGTTATTGGAAAAAGAAGAAAAAGTTTCCAAACACCAAACCGGTAATAACAGCGGTGTTATTCATTCCGGAATATATTATAAACCCGGTAGTATGAAAGCTATTAATTGTATTCGTGGTTATCAAATGTTAATTGATTTTTGTAATAAGAATGATGTTGAGTATAAGATTTGTGGTAAAGTTATAGTTGCAGCTGATCAAAAAGAAATTCCATATATGGAAAAATTAATTGAAAGAGGATTACAAAACGGCTTAAAGGGATTAAAAAAACTTAATTACAGTGAAGTAAAAGAAATTGAACCTTTTACATCTTCAGTTGCTGGAATATTTGTACAGCAAACCGGTATTATTGATTATAAAATGGTATCAGAAAAGTATGCTGAAATCATTAAACATTACAATTCGGAAATTAAATTTAACCAAACAGTATCGGATATAAAGATTAAAACAGATTATTGTGAAGTAATAACTAATTCAAATACATTCACTTCAAAAATAGTTATTACATGTGCTGGTTTATATTCGGATAGAATTGCAAAAACTACTCATCCCGAACTTGATATCAGAATAATTCCGTTCCGCGGTGAGTATTATAAACTGAAAGAAGAAAAAAAATATTTAGTAAATACTTTAATTTATCCGGTTCCTGATCCCAACTTTCCATTTTTAGGTGTTCATTTTACAAGAATGATTGATAATAAAGTGGAAGCCGGACCAAATGCTGTCCTAGCTTTTAAACGCGAAGGTTATACAAAAACCAGTTTTGATTTTATAGATACATTCGAAACTTTAACATGGCCCGGTTTTCATAAAATTATTAAGAAAAATTGGAAAACCGGTTTAGGTGAATATTATAGATCATTAAATAAAAAAGCATTTGTAAAAGCATTACAAAAAATGATTCCAGAAATTACCAAAGATGATCTTGTGAAAGGTGGTGCTGGTGTGCGTGCACAAGCTTGCAGTAAAAACGGCGGATTGATTGATGATTTTTTTATTATTGAAGATCGCAGAGTGATTCATGTTTTGAATGCACCCTCTCCGGCTGCTACAAGCTCATTATCTATTGGTGATTTTATTGCAGATAAAGCATTGAGTAACTTGAATTAGAATTTCATGAGGATAAATTGAATAAAAAAGTAGAAAGATTATTTATTCTTATTACAGATTTTCTGACAGTAAATATTTCTTTCATTTTCTTTTATTATTTACGTGTTGAGACTGGATTATTTGATCTTATCTCGCAGCCCGATTTTTTATTACCAATGTTCGCAGTTTATTTCTATTGGTTAATAATATTCACATTTGTTGGTATGTACAGAACCTGGTTTGCTCTTTCAAGATTTGATGAATTATCAACATTATTCAAAGCCTCGTTCGTAGGTATTTTCATTTTATTCATATTAATAGTTTATGATGATTACAAAACCGGTGTACAAACTTCTTTTCCTCTTTATATCTTTGTTTATTGGGGAATTTTTCTACTCTTTGTAAGTATAGGAAGACTTGCCGTTAGAAGTATTCAAAGAAATTTATTGATTAAGGGAATTGGAAGAAGAAATGCTTTGATTGTTGGATTTAATCAAAAAGCTAATGATCTGCATAATACAATTATTAAACATCGCGCTCTTGGTTTAGATATTGTCGGTTATATAGCTGTTCATGAGGAAAATATTGATAAAGAATATAAAGGGGTACGCGTTCTTGGTTCAATTAAAAATGTTGTATCTATAATTAATGAATTGAATATTAAAAATGTAATTATTTCACTCGAACGACATCATGAAGATACATTGTTAGAAGTTATTTCAAAATGTGAAGGAAATAATATAGAAATAAAAATTGTTCCGGATCTATACGATATCATCAGCGGGCAAGTTAGAACTTCACAAATTTATGGTGTACCGTTAATTGATGTAATGCCGGAATTAATGCCGGAATGGGAAAAAAAACTAAAACGTCTGATGGATATTATGTTGTCTTTTATCCTTCTAATTGTAACTTTACCAATTACTATAATATCTTCAATAGCAATTAAATTAGATAGCAGCGGTCCAATTTTTTATTTGCAAGATAGAAGTGGAATGAACGGAAAAATATTTAAAATTGTTAAATTCAGAACTATGATTAAAGATGCCGAAAAACATTCCGGACCGGTGTGGTCTACCAAGGATGATCCGCGTGTTACCAAGATTGGTAAATTATTAAGAAAAATTAGAGTTGATGAAATTCCCCAAGTCTATAATGTGCTTAAAGGTGATATGAGTTTTGTAGGACCAAGACCCGAGAGACCCTTTTTTGTTGAAAAATTATCAGAAGAAATTCCTTTGTATAAAAGAAGATTAAAAGTCCGTCCCGGTATTACCGGATGGGCACAAGTAAAACATAAATACGATGAAAATGTGGAAGATGTAAAAATGAAATTGCGTTATGATCTTTATTATATTGAAAATATGAGTTTAAGAATGGATTTTAAAATTATCTTTAGAACAATTTTTGTCGTTTTATTTGGGAAAGGACATTACGAATAAAATTATGAAAAGCTTAATCATAATTCCTACATATAATGAATTAAATAATATCCAAAAGTTGATTCCAGCTCTTCTTGATATGTATCCTGATATCAATGTTTTAGTTGTTGATGATAATTCTCCGGATGGAACTGCAGAATATGTTAAGAATTATTCCGAAAAAGATTCCCGTGTTAATTTAATTAAACGGGATGGGAAGTTAGGACTTGGGACTGCTTATGTAGCTGGTTTTAAATTCATGCTGGCAAATGGTTATGATGCTGTCATTCAAATGGATGCAGATTTTTCTCACGATCCGAAAGAAATAGAGAATTTTCTAAATAGTATAACTCATTATGATCTTGTAATCGGCAGCCGGTACATAGAAGGTGTTCGTGTAATCAACTGGCCTATTAGAAGATTACTGTTAAGCTATTTTGCAAATCTTTACACAAGAATAATAACGGGTATGCCGGTTAAAGATGCAACCGGTGGATTCAAATGTATCCGTAAAGCAGTGTTGGAATCTATT
>CAYXKL010000041.1:0-20923 GCA_964464825.1 uncultured Melioribacter sp.
CTTTATTAAAAGCCGGACCAACCAGATTGCGTCCTATTTTAATGACAACTTTTGCAATGATTTTCGGTATGATTCCAGTGGCTGTTGGTTTTGGTGAAGGATCTGAATTCCGCGCTCCGATGGGACAAGCAGTTATAGGCGGATTAATTACATCTACATTTTTAACGTTGTTTATTGTACCGGTTGTTTACACTCTTCTTGATGATCTTGGTCAGAAAAAAATTTTCAGTTTTATCTTAAAAATATTTTCATTCAATAAAAAGAATAAAAAAGAAATTCAGAAAGGAGATACTGCTTTCGAAAAATAAATCCGTGAGGTTAATATGAAATTATGCTATTTAATTTATCACGATATACTTGAAGATAGAGTGGAAAAGATATTAGAAAAAATTGGCGTGGATTATTACACAAAATGGGAAGATGTGAAAGGAAAAGGTCATCAGACAGATGCACATTTAGGAACAAGAACTTATCCGGGTTATAATTTTGTTAGAATGATTGCCTTTGATGATGAAACGGTGCTCGTAAAACTTATATCTGAGTTAAAAGAAATAAATAAGGATGCACTTAGACCGGATGATAAAGTGAGGTTGTTTCAAACACCGCTTGAATTGATCGTTTAAACATTTCAATGCATACGGAACATATCTTTCTCATATACATCTAATTTTACAAAAATCTTGGGGGATCTTGTGATTAATGAATTCAAAGTAAAAGGGAAAGAACTTATTGAAAAGGTTGAAGAACTTATCAAAGAAGGGAATGCACGTAAAATTATTATTAAAGACGATAAGGGAAGGACATACATTGAAATACCGGTTACCATTGGAGTACTTGGTGCTTTCTTCGCACCCATATTAGCCGCAGTTGGAGCACTTGCCGGTATGGCAGCTAATTTTACTATTGAAGTAGTTCGAAAAGAACCGAGTAACAATCAATCGGAAATTAATGCTGAAGAAGTTCAGTCCGATTTATGATCTGATATGGTGTGGCATATCAAATGGTATTTCAATTGATAATTCAACCAAACCCTTAAACGCACCTTTTTCATAGTATGGTGATTGATAGATCAATTTTTTAACACCGTTTTTTTCGATAGTGTAAACATTTGATTTCCTTTGAGCAATCATTTCGGTAATTATTTTATTTGACTGTTCAGAATGGCATTCGTATAAATTTTTACCGATTAAATCATATCCGCCATCATCTTTAAAAACCTTAGCAGCTTTCTCATTCATTTCGGTAATTGTTCCATTTGCATCACAAATTGTAATTCCAACGTTGAATTCTTTTGCCCAATCAGTTTTCATTCAATTCACCGATGATCTCTTGTTAATTATCTTTTGGTATGTTGAAAAAGATTAAAAATAAATTTCTGTACTTAGAGAAACATTTCTAATCGGTGCTAAATTACCTATAAATTCTACGTAGTTATAGTTGAAGATATTTTTTGCATTTAAATAAATCTTTGTCGGTAAACTGCCTAATAAAAAATTATAACCAGCCGAGAAATCGGTTACAAAAATTGGAACGCGCTTTCCACCATCAACAACCAAAGCAAGTGGAGGTTCTACAAGCGCTACGTCAATTTCTTCAACTTTACTTAAATACCTGAAATCAATTCCGAAATCAAACTGTGAAGGAGAATATTTTAACTGTGCATAAAGAACATTGCGCGGACGGTATTTCATTGCACGTTTTTTCTCAATATCGCGTGCCCACATATAATTATATCCTATTTGAATATCTACTTCGTTAGGTATAACTGCAAAATTAATTACAGATTCAAATCCTTGTATTCTTGCTTTGCTGAGATTTATGAATTGAATATCTCCTTCTTTTGTCAAATTCGGTTCGATGAAATTATTATAATCGGTTTGATAAAATGCGGCGTCTATGTTAATATTTTTATTGTAGCTGAAATAAAAACCTAATTCAAAAGATAAACTTGTTTCAGAAGTAAGATCGGGATTTTGTTTAACGTCAATTCCACCTCCAACTGCAGTCGTTGTAAAAATTTCTGCCGGTGTCGGTGCACGGAAACCGGTTCCGATTGAACCGCGTAAAATGAAGTTATCATCAACTTTATAATTTAAGCCCATACGAGGAGTGAAGGCGTTTTTACCGCTTATTGTGTCAACTTTTATATAATCATACCGGAATCCAAAATTAGCGATCAAATCTTTTATTCCTTTGTACTCTATTTGTGTGTAAGCACCGCCGCCAAAGAAATTAGTGTTAGAGAACAGATTAGATTTTACATTTGAATATGAAACTTCTGCACCGGTTGTTAGAATTATATTATCTGAAACAATATAATTGGTTAAAACCTCGCCTCTAAATAAATCGGCAACAGATGTTGTTACTTCTAATCCATAACCGTCGAATTTTGTACGGTAGTAACTAGCTTTTAAATCACTCGAAAATTTATTGCTGAAGGTGTTGTGAAAAATAAAACCATTAAAAATTCTATTGGAAAGAACATAATTTCCGTTCTCATCATCTTTGGGAACAAGTGCGTTCCTTGAATCTTTCCAGTAAAGGAAATTTCCATTGTTGGAATAAAGATAATTTGAAAAAAAGATCAGATAATCTTCATCGTTAATATTATAACTAAGTTTTATGTGAGCTAAATATTTTTTGCTGTGATCACTCTGACGGTAACCAAGATCATCAAATTTCTTTAGTGATACAGTGTAGCCGAGCTCTCCGATTGAATTTGAATGAGTGAGTTCAGCACCGTAGAATGTTCTGTATTTATCATCCCATTCCCATATATCATAAGATGGTTTATCGTAGGCGCCTATATAAGATTTAAAATGTGTTACCGGATTTATTACAGACGATTTTGTAATAATATTTATTACGCCGCCAATAGCAGAAGAGCCGTAAAGTGAGCTTGCCGGTCCCTTGATAACCTCAACACGTTCAATATCATTTAAAGGAATAAGTTCCCATACTACATCACCGTTATCACCGGCATACAAAGGGATTCCGTTTATGGCTACAAGCACACGTGCACCAACACCTTTGCTGTATCCGCTGGAACCGCGTATGCTTACTTGTTCAAGATTCATCTGCACGCCTGGAATGTGGCGGAGAACTTCATCAAAAGATAAAAAGTTTTTACTGTTTATATAATCCGGCTGTATAATTGTGGTGCTTACCGTTATATCTTCAATTTTCTGTTCATACTTTGATGCACTAACAATTATTTGTTCGGTTTCGAATGTAGTTTCTTTAAGTACAACGGTTAGTGATTTACTATCATCGCCCGATTTAACATTTCTAAGTTTTCTTTTTTCATAACCGATGGATGATACTTCTAGTGTGTACGTACCAAATACAACGTGTTCAATTTCAAAATAACCATTTTCATCAGAGGCATCACCTTGACCGGTTTCAAGAATAATTATATTAGCGCCAATAATAGGTTGAAGGTTTTCACTTATAACGCGTCCTTTGACTGAAGCACTTTGTCCGGATAGAACCAAGGGAGTAATTGCCATAAAAGTGATTAAAAAATTTTTCAGTTTTTTCATAAACTATAAAAGTTCAATTAACAATTATTTTCAAAATTTCTATTTGTAACAAGAAAATCTTTAAAAGTAATTTATATTTACATTGGCGGCTGAGGTGGAGGATTGTTAAAATCTACAACAATATTAACATCTCTGGTCATTTGTCCACCACGTAAAATAAGTTTAGCCGGATTAGCTTGATTGCCATTCTCACAATAGATACCTACCACAACCCAATCTTTTCTATCCAATGATAGTTCCGGTGTGCTGGATTGTGCAACCACTACGTACGAAAACTCTCCGGGTGCTAATTGGAAAACATCAATAAAATTATTGTCGACAGAATTATATTCAAAATAAGAACTTCTATAGGGAATCGAATCAATAACAAAAGCTAAATTAGGTGGAAAGAAATCTTCACTGGTAAGAATCGGATTTTTAAAAACAACCAAGTGGGTTCTTTTAACATCAGCTGGCCAATCGCCGATAAAAGTAACATTGCCGCTAAATCCGGTTGGACCGCTGCTGTTTTCTGGTTCGGGCTCTATTCCCTTATCACAGCTGTCTACCAATATTACTGAACAAATAATTGCCAAAAGGAGAGAAAGTTTTTTCATTAATATTCAAACTCCAACTTCTTGTGTAAATATAGAATTTTGCTTTCAAAACACCAATATGCAACTAAAAGGTGAAAATAGATTAATATTTGAGTAGATTTTAACCTATTCAATTTTTATGATAAGATTAAAATTCTGAATAAATTGAAAATCAAACGAAACAAACACTTTTATCAGTTTTTATTTTTGATTGTAATCTTTTTAAGCAATTTAATTTATGCACAAAAAGAGTTTTCGTTCCGTTTGATAACAAACGAGGATGGTTTACCTCAAAGCTCAATTCATTGTATGCTTCAAGATAAAAAAGGTTTTTTGTGGCTCGGCACTTCTAATGGGTTGAATAGATATGACGGATATAATTTTATTATTTATACTAATGATCCGGCAGATTCAACATCAATTTCTGATAATGGAATAGTTTCAATTCTTGAGGATGAAGAAGGTTATATTTGGATTGGTACAACCGGCGGTGTATTAAATAGGTTCGATCGTAAAACCGGAATATTTAATCGGTACAATATTACCGACACATTAGAAGTTTTTGAAACCGGCGATAATCCCTATTTTGATCTTCCGCTTCCATTCTCGCGCAATAATGATAATTCAATTACTGCGATTGCTAAAGGCAAAAATAATAGTCTCTGGATCGGAACGTGGGGCAAAGGTCTTATTAGATTTGATAAAAAAACTAATGCTATTCAGCATTACCACTATATTCCAGGTAAACAAAATGGTTTAAAAGCCAATCGCATAAAGTCAGTTTATTCTGATAATAATTTTATATGGGTTGGTACTATTGGAGATGGACTTTATAAAGTGATAGATGCAAATGATAATCTTGTTTTTGTCAATTATAGTAATCAAAAAAATAATAATAATTCTTTAAGTGATGATAGAATAGTAACATTGTTCAAAGATAAAAAAGATAATCTATGGATTGGCACGTATGGTGGTGGCTTAAATAAATTATCTTCACAAGATCAAATTGTAACTCCGGGAAATACAAAGTTCATACACTATAAAAATAATCCGCTGGATAAAAATTCGCTTTCAATAAATATAGTTACATCAATTATACAAGATAAGTACGGAGTTCTTTGGCTCGGTACATTTGGAGGAGGATTAGATCAATTCAACCCAGATAAAAATATTTTTAAAAATTATCGCCATGAACCAAATGCTGCATCATCGTTATCAAAGAATGATATTCTTTCTCTGCTTGAAGATAAATCCGGAACCATTTGGGTGGGTGCACATCTCGGTAATGGTCTAAATAAATTGGAGCGGCAAACCATAAAGTTCAAACAAGTAAACCGTGATGCTAATGGACAAATTGGTTTGAATGATGATGTAGTGTGGGCAATGTTGAATGATAATAATGGTAATCTTTGGATTGGTACTTACAAAGGAGGTTTAAATAAATGGGATAGAAAAATTGGAAAATTTACTTATTACCGGTTTGATCCAAACAATCCAAATTCTGTAAGTGATAATCATATCAGATCATTAGCCGAAGATGAAAAATATTTATTGATAGGGACATACAACCATGGATTAAGCATTTACAACAAAACCAGTAGAAATTTCAGATCATATAAATTTAATCCAAACGATACAACGAGTCTTGGCGCAAATAAAGTACAATCAATATTTATAGATTCCAAAAATAATTATTGGTTTGGAACATTCGGGGGAGGATTAAATCTTGCTAATTTTTCAAACGAATTTCCCGACGAACTGAAATTTAAAAGATACATTAATGATCCGAACAATCCGTTTAGTTTAAGTGATGACAGAGTTTACACTATTTATGAGGATAAAGACGAAATAATTTGGATCGGAACATTTGGCGGCGGTTTAAATAAATTCGATAGAAATAATCAGCAGTTTATTTCCTATAAGAATATTATTGGTGATGAATACAGTTTAAGTGATAATCGTGTTATGTCAATTTATGAAGATAAAAATGGATTTCTATGGGTCGGTACATATGGAGGCGGATTAGTAAAATTTGATAAACAAAAAGAAATATTCAAACGCTACAATGAAAAAAATAGATTAAACAGTTCTGTAGTTTACGGAATACTGGAAGATGGAAACGGGAATTTATGGTTGAGCACTGATAACGGTTTGTTTAAATTTAATATGAAATCTGAGCAGTTTACACAATACGATTTACATGATGGTCTGCAAAGTTTGGAATTTAGCGGCGGTGCATATTTAAAATCAAAAGATGGAGAAATGTTCTTCGGCGGTGTTAATGGATTCAATTATTTTTATCCGGATAGTATAAAAGATAATTATTATGTCCCGCCGGTTGTAATAAGCACTGTTAGAATTTTTAATGAATTGATTAAAGGCGAGGTTGATACCATCAATGTTTCATATGATCAAAATTATCTGTCCGTAGAATTTGCTGCATTGGATTATACATATCCGCAAGGTAATCAATATGCGTATATGCTTGAAGGATTTGAAAATGAATGGCACAATGTAGATTCAAGAAGAAGAATTGCTAACTATACAAATTTATCTCCGGGCAGTTATGTCTTTCATGTGCGTGGTTCCAATAATGATGGTGTGTGGAATAATGTAGGGGCAAAACTTTATTTAACAATATCGCCGCCATTTTGGCTTACCTGGTGGTTTATTAGTTTATCGGTCCTTGCTGCCGCATTTGTTATTTATTATTTGAGTACAATCCGTTACCGTAATCTTTTAACAATTGAAAAATTAAAAAGTAAACTATCTGCAGATCTGCATGATAATGTTGGTGCCGGCTTAACAGAAATTTCGATTTTAAGTGAATTGACATCGCAAGAAATTAAAAATGTATCAACTGCTCCAGCACAAAAATTATTAGTTATTAGCGATAAAGCAAGAATGCTTGTTGATAATATGAGTGATATTGTTTGGGTTGTTAATCCGCAAAGGGATTCTTTATATCATTTGATTCTAAGACTTAAAGATTCGTACAGCGATCTTCTCAATTCTATGGATATTTCTTTTGGAACGGTTAATATCGAAAAATTTGCCAAGGTAAAATTACCGATGGATTTTAAACAAAATCTTTATTCAATATTTAAAGAAGCTGTAAATAATTCTATAAAACATAGCAGTTGTAAAAAAATTATTCTTGAAGCAAATCTTATAAAAGATAATTTGGAAATCTCCTTAAAGGATGATGGTATTGGTCTCGATTTAGAAAAAATTAAATATGGTAATGGAATTCAGAATATGAAAAACAGAGCTAAAGCAATTAATGGTAAATTAGATATTGTGTCGTCTTCAGATGGAACAACAATTACTTTCAACGGAAAAGTTACGGGAGTTAAGCAATTTTTTTCATTTCTCAAGAACTTCTTTTTATCAAGATAGATATTAGTAGAAAAAAGTATAAGTTTAAGGTAATAGTAAAAATTAGCACGTCTAAACAATCAAGTTTATTACGGTGGTATAATGATTAAAGTTGCAATAATAGAAGATAACAATACAATTCGTGAGGGATTAGCCGCTCTTATTAATGGGACACCCGGTTATAGCTGTGTTGGTGCATATCAGGATTGTGAATCGTTTCTGCATAAATTAATGACAATGGATGTAAACGTTGCATTGATGGATATCGGTCTTCCCGGAATGAGCGGTATTGACGGAATTGCACGTGCTAAAAAAGTTAAACCGGAACTGAATATTTTAATGTTGACCGTTTATGAAGACAGTCAATCAGTATTTAAAGCGTTGTGTGCCGGCGCTTGCGGATACTTAGTTAAAAAAACACCGCCAACGCGTCTGCTTGAAGCAATTAAAGATGCATTCGAAGGTGGTGCACCAATGAGCTCCTTAATTGCACGCCAGGTTATAACTGTATTTCAGCAGAATCAGGGACTTTATTCAAAGGGTGATGATACTGAATTATCAGCTCGTGAAAGAGAAGTATTAGTTTCTCTTGCTGAGGGTAATAATTATCAGGAAATTGCAGACCGGTTATTCATCAGCGTTGATACTGTTAGACATCATATAAGAAACATTTATCGTAAACTCCACGTTCACTCGCAATCAGAAGCTGTTGCAAAAGCTATAAGAAAGGGGATTATTTAATCAATTTTTGTGATTAGCTTTTCCAAAGGTATCCTTTAGGGACAATTTGTTTCTTTAATAACTTAAGAAAAATCTCCCTTACTTTATGACCTACATAAATATGTAGGTAAGTGCATAAATTTCCCTCTTTGTGAACAAAAACAGCACATCTGTGCAGTTGTTATCCCTTTATGAAATAATTATTTACCTACCAGAATCTGGTAATTCTCGTGGATTCCGGTCTATGGGGGGAATGCCGGGAAAATAAAACAATCACAAATAGAAGGAGGACGCAATGAATAATTTAACTCAAGTATTTAATCCTCTTGCTGAATTTATTACTGATGATATTTACAACCTCCTGAGCAGCAGAGGATTAATTGATGAAAAATCCGTTAGGGATTACATCATCAGAAAAAAATTCCGTGATCTTAGAGAACAAAAAATCTCTGCAAGTGAAGCAATTGAATCTCTAAGAGCACAGTATCCGTATCTGCAGTTTGATACAATACGTAAAATTGTCTACCAACCCCGCAATTAACATACATACACACTCCTCTTAGATAAGCAGCCGGAATGGAATTTATTCCAATTCCGGCTTTTTTTTATAACAATTAACGTTTTATTCGGCTATTAGAAAAAAATATCTTATTTTTTAATAAGAACATTTCACGTTTATATACCATAACAGTTCTATTATAAGAGAAAAACATTTTTGATTTACTGAGAAATAATTTTTGTTATATAGATATATAGCTTTTACAAACCATATTTTTCTGCTCACTAACCAATAACCAAAGTTTTGTTTAGCCAATCAGAGCAGAAAATAAAAGAATTTAATAAGTACTTATATTTCATTAAATACATTATATCTTATAATTAGTTACTGGAGAAAAATATGGTAACCAGTCTTTTCTGGTTTGTTCCGGTCGCATCACTTTCCGCACTATTCTTTGCTTGGTTCTTTTTCAAACAAATGATGAAAGAAAGTGAAGGAACGGAACGAATGGCTAGTATTGCATTATACGTAAGAAAAGGTGCAATGGCTTATCTGAAACAACAATATAAAGTTGTTGGCATTTTCTTTCTTGTCATTACTGCAATATTTTCAATAATGGCATACGGTTTTAACGTTCAAAATCCGTGGGTCCCTTTTGCATTTATCACCGGAGGTTTTTTCTCGGGTCTTTCGGGGTTCTTTGGAATGAAGACAGCAACTTATGCTTCCGCTCGTACTGCAAATGCTGCCAGAGAATCTATGAATAAAGGTCTTAGGATTGCTTTTCGAAGCGGTGCTGTTATGGGTCTTGTTGTTGTTGGATTAGGATTGCTGGACATTTCAATATGGTTTATCATACTAAATGCTGTTTATCCTCAAGCATCAGAAGCTCATAATTTAGTTATTGTAACAACAACCATGTTAACATTCGGAATGGGTGCTTCAACCCAAGCGTTATTTGCAAGAGTAGGCGGAGGAATATTTACAAAAGCAGCTGATGTTGGTGCTGATCTTGTAGGTAAAGTTGAAGCCGGTATACCAGAAGATGATCCGAGAAATCCGGCAACAATTGCGGATAATGTTGGTGATAATGTTGGTGATGTAGCCGGAATGGGTGCCGATCTTTATGAATCTTATTGCGGATCAATTTTAGCTACTGCAGCTTTAGGCGCTGCTGCATTTATGGATACTCCGGAATTACAAATGAAAGCTGTTATTGCACCAATGTTAGTTGCTGGTATTGGTATCATTCTTTCTATCGCTGGAATTTTTATTGTTCGTACAAAAGAAGATGCTACTCAAAAAGATTTATTAGCATCATTATCAAGAGGAATTAATTTCAGTTCAATTTTAATAGTAGTCTTCTCTTATATAATTGTAAGACTCTTAGGATTCCATAATGCTTTAGGAATTTGGGGATCAATTGTTACCGGATTGGTTGCCGGTATTGTAATAGGGAAAGCGACTGAATTTTTTACATCTCATTCTTATAAACCAACACAAAGAATTGCTAAGAGTGCAGAAACCGGCCCGGCTACTGTAATCATTTCCGGATTAGGAGTTGGAATGGTTTCAACGGCAATTCCGGTTATTGCTGTTGCGGTGGGAATTGTTTTAGCATTTTTGTTCGCTTCAGGATTCGATTTCAAAAATATGAATATGGGACTCTATGGAATTGGAATTGCGGCAGTTGGAATGTTATCAACACTTGGTATTACATTGGCAACAGATGCATACGGTCCAATTGCAGATAATGCCGGCGGTAATGCAGAAATGAGCGGTTTGGGTAAAGAGGTTCGCAAAAAAACAGATGCACTTGATGCACTTGGCAATACAACAGCTGCAACCGGAAAAGGATTTGCGATTGGTTCTGCTGCCCTTACTGCACTTGCATTACTGGCATCCTATGTTGAAGAAGTTAAAATTGCTCTTGTACGTGCTGGACAAGAACTTATTGAGTTAGGTAATGATGTTTCTGTTGCTACACAAAATGCTAGTTTGATGGACTTAATGAATTACTACGAAGTCAATCTTATGAATCCGGTTGTATTGGTTGGTATATTTATCGGTTCGATGATGGCATTTTTATTTAGCGGTTTAACTATGAATGCAGTTGGTAGAGCTGCCGGTAAAATGGTTGATGAAGTTAGAAGACAATTCAAAGCAATCCCCGGAATATTAGAAGGTACAGCAGAGCCAGATTATGCAAGCTGTGTTGCTATCTCTACAAAAGGTGCTCAAATTGAAATGATTCTACCTTCGATGCTTGCTATATTAATCCCGATTATTACCGGCGTTATATTTGGTGTTGCCGGAGTAATGGGATTACTAGTTGGTGGTTTAGGATCTGGATTTGTGCTAGCAGTATTTATGGCTAATTCCGGCGGTGCATGGGATAACGCAAAAAAATATATTGAAGAAGGATTCCTCGGTGGAAAAGGTTCTAATGCTCACAAAGCTGCTGTTATTGGTGATACAGTAGGTGATCCATTTAAAGATACATCCGGACCGAGCTTAAATATTTTAATTAAACTTATGAGCATGGTTGCTATCGTAATGTCTGGTTTAACAGTGGCATTTCATATTTTATAATTTATAAAGTGTAGTTTGTGAAAGGACTACATTAATTGTTAAGTAGGTGTTATTATGAAAAAAATCATTTATTTTTTTATAGCTTTTACCATTACAATTTTAGCGCAAGAAGATCAAAAACACGAAGTATCATCAGAAGTGAAAGAACTTTCTGATTTTCATGAAGTAATTTATCAGATATGGCATACAGCATGGCTGGAAAAAAATGTAGCAATGCTAAAATCACTTTTACCGGAAGTTGAAGAAGGATTTACAAAAATCAGGAATGCTGAACTGCCCGGTATTTTGCGCGACAAAAAAGAAAAATGGAATGAAGGATTATCTAAACTTCAATTAACTGTTGATGATTATAAAACCGCTTCAGAAAAAAATGATTCTGTTGCATTATTAAATGCTGCAGAAAAATTACATATGCAGTACGAAGGTATGGTTAGAATTATTCGTCCGGTATTGAAGGAAGTTGATGCTTTTCATCAAGTGCTTTATTTGGTTTATCATTATTATCTGCCGGAGTATGATTTAGAAAAAATAAAATCTTCGGCTTTGGAAATGAAAACAAAAATGGAAGCACTGAACAATGCACAGTTAAGTCAAAAACAAAAACCGAAAGAAGAAAAATTTAATTCAGCAAGAAAAGAACTTAACGAGGCAGTTATTGCTTTAAATGAAATTATCAGTAGTAACGATAAAGAAAAGATTACAGCAGCAGTAGATAAAGTTCATACGAAGTATGGAGAATTAGAAAGAGTTTTCGAATAATTAAAGACTGAAGAAGCGGAGAATTGAGATTCTTCGCTTCACTCAGTATTAATGGTGATCTTCACAGCTGCATTCTTTACCAGTTTTTGCTTTTTCGAAAGCTTCTCTTCCTTCTTTGAATGAAAACCACGCAATTGCTATTGCTCCAACAGAATCAATTCCGCCGATTCCGGTTAATTCATAGCCGATACTTGATGCGAGCAGAATAATTGAAAGGTAAAGACAAGTTTTTGTACAATTTGCATCTGCAATAAGTGCATTGGAATTTAAAGCTCTTCCTACATTTAATTTATATTTAATCAAAATTGTCATAGTTATAATCGAAACAATTGAAATGATTATTCCCCACAATGTCGTTTCGGGTTTATGATCGATTATAATATTATAAATAGCAGTTGCTGTAAGTCCGGCAACTAATAAATAGAAAGACGTGCCTGTAATTTTGAGAGCAGTTTTTTCGAACTGATCCCGGCTCACTTCCCCGTTGTTTTTAATTCTGGTTAGCATGTGCCAAATTCCAATTCCTGAAATAACCTCAACAAAAGAATCAACACCAAAACCAAATAGTGAAAGAGTTTCATCTTCTAAACCGAAGAATACTGATATAAAACCTTCAATTAAATTATAGAAGATGGTTATATAGGTAAGAACAAAAGCTAATTTATATAAAACTGTAGCCGGTTTGCTAGCTGCAATATCAAAAGTCATTTATAAATCCTTTCTTTCAATAAGTGGGGTAATCTTGCAGCTGCATTAAAGCGCCAACTCCGGATACAATAAAAATTATTATAGCAATGAAGTAGAGTACGGTAAGAATTAATCCTATTATGATTAATATTTTTATAATCTTGAAAAACTGCCCTTGAAGTTCAAAACCTCTGCGCATTGCATTAGCATCGTTTGTAGCTTTAAATATTGAAAATTGGTCAGCCGCTTCTCTCATTCGTAACCCGACAATAATTGTCGGCACACCAATCAATGCACCGATAATGGTAATACAAGTAAGCGCGCCATAAATAATAGTAAACATACCTACAAAGCGCATATCTTTAACCATCTTATCGAACAAAAATTGAAATGGTGAGGGCGGTTTATATCCTGATGATGGCTCAACATTAATATCTTCAAACTGCTCCATAGCAACTCCTTATTTATTTGAGATATGGTTAGAAACATGTTCGGTTAAATAGAATCCGCGGATGTATCTTTCTTAACTTATCATTACAAATCTGTTTTATAGCGGGAACTTTCAACCGGGCTATAACCCTTTATTTTTTAAGGGAAACTACAAGACGAAAATAATAAAATCAATATAAAAGAAGTGGATTTGATAAAGTTAATATTAATAAATATTTACCGGATAAATATCATATTCTTCCTTATCGGGTATATTAGGTTTAATACCTAATTTTTGTTTAAGTTTTTGTAAGCAGCCATCAGATTGAGTGAACCAGTCTTTGTAGGAAATTATTTCAAAAAGAATTTTATTCTCACGATCAGTAATATGGTTTAAGATTCCACGTTCTTCAAAACTCAATTTATTTTTATAATCATCTTCGTTTTTAATCTTCTTATAAATACTTCGTTTTTGTATGCTTATTCTGTATAACTCTTCAACTAAGTTTTCAAAGTATGGCGATCTGTATAATGCGATATCGAAATTAATTTTAGACATAATATCTTTCCTTCTAATGGCTTTCTAAAAATAAATGCTGATTTTAATTAATACTAATTATCTTAGTGTAAAAAAATTATTAAGGTTATGTTAAGTGCAAATTTGATTTTTAAAGTATAAGATTAGAATAAATAAACTTTATATATTAATTGTAAAAATGGAGGAAAAATGGAATACACATTCCTTGGAAGAACCGGACTGAAAGTTAGTAAACTTTGTCTCGGGACTATGAATTTTGGGCCGTATACTACCGAACAAGATAGTTTTATAATTATGAATCACGCTCTTGAATTGGGAATTAATTTTTTTGATACTGCAAATGTATATGGTTGGGATAAAGGTGTGGGTGTGACTGAGAATATTATTGGTAGGTGGTTAGCGGAAGATACTACAAGAAGAGACAAGATAGTTCTTGCAACAAAAGTTTACGGCAAAATGGGAGATGGACCGAATGATCAAAAACTTTCTGCTTATCATATTCGTAAAGCATGCGAAGAAAGTTTGAAAAGGCTTCAAACGGATCATATCGATCTTTATCAAATGCATCATATTGAACGCAATACACCATGGGAAGAAATTTATCAAGCTATGGAACAGCTGGTGCGTGAAGGAAAAATAATCTATATGGGAAGCAGTAATTTTGCCGCATGGAATATTGCCGAAGCACAAATGATTGCTGATAATAGAAATTTTTTAGGACTTGTATCCGAACAAAGTATTTATAATCTGCGCAATCGGCACATAGAACTCGAGGTAATTCCGGCATGCAAGCATTTTGGTTTGGGACTAATCCCATGGAGTCCACTTGGCGGCGGAATTTTATGCGGTGTTCTCGAAAAAGCGAAAGAAGGCAGAAGAACACGTGAGCCATTACAAAAATCAGCAGAGAAATTAAAACCCCAGATTGAGGCTTATGAAAGTTTGTGCAAAGAAATTGGATTAAAACCGTCAGACGTTGCACTTACATGGGTATTGAATAATCCGGTTGTTACATCACCTATTATCGGACCCCGAACTATTGAACAGCTTGATGAAAATGTTAAAGCATTAAATTTAAAATTAAACGAAGATGTTTTAAAAAAGCTGGATGAAATATGGCCCGGACCAGGTAATCAAGCACCGGAAGCTTATGCATGGTAAATATTAATGTAATTCTTGAGAAACAATAATTTGAATTATTACAGGTTCACTTTTTGTATTTTTACAAACAAAAATTGTTTGGGGTTAAAATGAAAATTGCAAAATTATTGCTAATAATTTTTACTCAGCTTTTTCTCATACAAAGTAACATATCGTTTGCGCAAAAGAAAAAATTAACTTATAAACAAGTTTATCAATTCGGTGAACCGAGATTAACACAACCGCTACCTAGAATTCAAGGATGGCTGGATGATGAATTCTATCTTGAAACAAAATCTGATCCGGCAACACCCGGTTCAAAACCAACATTAATGAAGATCAAAGCTAAAGATGGTTCATCGGAAATATTTTTAGATTATTCAAAACTAAATGAAAATATGCCAGAAGGGTTTTCTATTGATAATGCTGCACCTACATCGGATTATAAAGGATTTCTATTCAATAAGAACAAAGATCTCTATTTCTATTCAGCAATAGAAAATTCTCTTAAAAGATTAACAAACGATGAAATTGAAGAAAAAAATCCTAAATTATCTCCCGATGGGAAGAAAGTAGCTTTTACAAAAAAGAACAACTTATATGTTTACAATATTGAAACCGATGAAGAAAAACAGATAACAACAGATGGAAGTGATGTAATTCTAAATGGATGGGCTTCCTGGGTTTATATGGAAGAAATTTTAGGACGCTCTACACAATATTCTGCTTTTTGGTGGTCGCCGAATAGTGAGATGATAACATTTTTAAGATTTGATGATTCACCCGTGCCGGAATTTCCATTGTACCGCGCTGATGGTCATCACGGCGAGCTTGAAAAACAACGTTATCCTAAATCCGGCGATCCAAATCCATTGGTTAAACTTGCTATAACAAATGTAAACACCGGAAAAATTACATGGGCAGATTTTGATGAAAAAGCTGATCAATATATTGCATGGCCCATATGGACAAATGATAACAAACTTACTGTACAATGGATGAACCGTGGACAAGATAATATTATTATTTATTTTATTGATCTTGTAAGCGGCAAGAAAACCGAACTCTATAATGAAAAACAATCTACTTGGGTTGAATGGTTTGAAGACCTTTATTTCTTTAAAGACGGAAACGGATTTTTATTGCGAACCGGTCTCGATGGATATTATCACCTTTATTACTATGATATGAAAGGGAATTTATTAAAAAAGCTTACTAATGGCAGAATGCATGTTCAAGATATTGTTTTGGTTGATGAAGGTGATGAAAAAATTTACTTCCATGGCTGGAAGGATAAATCAACAGAAAAACATTTGTTCGTTGTGAATTTTGAAGGAGAGGATTTTACTCAGATTACCCAATTACCGGGTTCGCACACATGTACATTATCACCTAACGGAAAATATTTTTATGATAGATACAGCAATTTGACTCAACCGACAAAAATTGATCTCTTTAATGCTGATGGAAAACTTATTAGAAATATTGCAGATTCTAAAACAAGCACAATGGATGAATATGATTTAGCAAAAGTAGAATTGTTTACAATTCCATCTGGCGATGGTTATAACTTACCGGCGGTGTGGTATCTGCCTCCTGATTTTGACCCTAATAAAAAATATCCGGTTATTTTTTCTGAGTACGGCGGACCGAGTTCCGGGTCGGTTAGAAACTCATTTCCATATTGGCTCGAAGGATATTACTTGGCACAAAACGGAATTATTTATTTTTCTGTAGATCACCGTGGATCGGGTCATTTCGGAAAGAAGGGTGCCGACTTAATGCACCGAAATCTTGGCAAATGGGAAATGAACGATTATATAGCTGCAGTTAAATGGCTGAAGCAGAAATCATTTGTAGATTCTACCAAAATTGGTATAGAAGGCGGCAGCTACGGAGGTTACGTCACTGCCTTCGCATTAACTTACGGTGCAGATTATTTTACGCACGGCATTGCAGATTTTTCTGTTACCGATTGGAAACTTTACGATAATGTTTATACGGAACGGTATATGGATACACCCGAAGAAAATCCCGATGGTTATAAAAATAGTTCTACTGTTACTCATGCAAAAAATTATAAAGGTAAATTGTTAATCCGTCATGGTACTATGGACGATAATGTTCATATGCAGAATACAATACAGTTAATAACTGAACTGATAAAACTGAATAAAGATTTTGAAATGATGATTTATCCGAATTCACGGCACGGTTACGGAATGCCAAACGGTATGCATGCGAACAGAGAATCTGTGGAATTCTGGTTTAAGAATTTTTTAGGAAAAGATTTTAATATTAATATCGATTGAAAATAAGAGGAAGATAAATTCTATTTAGTAATAATTTACAATAATCTTGAATCCAGTAACCAGTATCGAGAAACCAGAATGGAATACAACGAAAACCCAAAATCATACGATCCGAGAATGCACTCGGTTGAACATATTTTAAATGGTACAATGAATAAACTTTTTAAATGCGGCAGAGCATTCAGTGCGCATATTGAAAAGAAAAAATCAAAATGCGATTATCACTTCGATAGAAATTTATCAGCAGAAGAGATAACTGATATTGAGAATCGTGTTAACACTGTAATTAAATCGGAAATGCCGATATACGAGGAATTTATTAATAGGGAAGAAGCAGAATCAAAATTTAATCTTTCGCGTCTACCAGAAGAAGCCGGTGAAACGATTCGAATTATAAAGATAGGTGATTATGATGCGTGTCCGTGCAGCGGTCCCCATTTGAATTCTACAAAAGAAATTAACGGTACATTTAAAATAGTCTCTACAAGTTTTGAAAATGGTGTATTGAGAGTTCGCTTTAAGGTGAATCAATAAATGTAATTATTTTACTACACAAAGGAACACGAAGAATCTTTATTGCTTAATATACAAATTTGATAATGAGAAAAGATTGTTGAAAAAGATAATTTCAAAAATTTTATTTCTTTCCTATGCAGCGTATTTATTCGTTTCACATTCTTATTGTACAAAGAATGAGAATGATGATTCTACACTAGATTTGATTAAACTTCAGAAGGTTGAAGCAGTTGAATTTCTTTCCGCAAAATATAATGCTGTGCCCTTTAACCGGAAATTGATAAATAACATTGTTAATAAAACAGTTGTAATTGACACAAATGTAATTGATCTTTTTAAAAAAGGGAAAGACTATTTTTTAAAAGCCGAAATAATCTCGGATACAATAGAAAAATGTTATGCAGAGCTGATTTGTAATGATGAGATCATTCATAAATTTAATCTCACGAAAACCAATTCACTAATATTGGTAGCCGAAATAAAAAGTATTTCTGAACTAAATTATGATATTAGTGCGGATTCACTGAATGGAAAAGATTCACTTTTAGGGAACGAAAAGATTTTTTTATTGAGAGGTAACTGTTTAGCATTAATTGAAAATGAATTAAGTAATTATGCAAACTGAAATAACAACTCTTACTGAATTTGACGAAATTATTAAATCCAATATTTCTGTTGCATTTTATATGAGCACACCTGATTGTAACGTATGCAAAGTATTGAAACCAAAATTTATTGAATTTCTCTCCAATAAATTTCCTAAAATAAAATTTGCTTATGTTAATATAGAACTATCAAAAGAACTTGCAGCTCAAAAAAATGTTTTTACAGTTCCAACATTACTTTTCTACTTTGATGGAAGGGAATATATAAGAAAAGCTAGATTCTTAGATTTTGATGAATTAGAAACTGAACTAAAACGAATTTACGCTCTCCTTGAATAAATGTATAGAAAAAATCAATCGTTATTATCATTATAATTGGTTAACCAGGTAACCGATAACCGTTATCCAATCACTCATCACCACCAACTATATGCCATTGTACACTTTTCTAAGTTCTTCGAGATCAAATTTTGTCATTTTAAAAAAAGCTTGAGTTAATCTTTCAAGCTGTTCTTTATCTTTTGTTCTCATCATTGTTTCCATTTCTTCAGGAACAATCTGCCATGAAACTCCGAATTTATCTTTAACCCAACCGCATGGCTGTTCGGTTCCTCCAGCAGTTAACTTTTCCCAGTAGTGATTAATCTCTTGCTGATCTTTGCAGTAAACCATTAATGAGAGTGCTTCATTGAAATCATATTCATGTTTCATATTACCACCGCTCATCGAATTGAAAAGATACCCGTTTAAACTGAATTGAGCAAAGAGCAGTGTTCCATCGGGCACACCGGCGGATTTATCAAAAGGTGATTCAAATAGAATTTTTGAATTGGGGAAAATCGAATTGTAAAATTCAATTGCTTCTTTAACTTTTCCGGATTTTTCATTAACAAAGAGAAAAGAGGGGAGAATTTTCTGCTCCGAATTTATATTATCAATATCAAGCTGCCACGAAAGACCGAATTTATCCTGAACCCAGGCATATTTTTCGCTCCATGGATATTTATCAAGAGGCATTAGAGCAGAACCGTTTTCAATGAGTCTTTTATAGAGCCGATCGATTTCTTCATTCGAACCGCAGTAAACATAAAATGAAATTGAAGGATTGATCTTGAACATTGGTCCGGCATTTATTGCCATAAAATCAATACCAGATAAATTGAAATTCACAATATCCACATTTCCCGAAGGTGTTTCTGATATTGTAGTAATATTTGTTATTGCTGAGTTTGGAAATAACGAGGTATAAAACTGCGCTGCTTTCTTTGCCTCTTTATCAAACCAGAGGTGAGGAACAATTTTATGTCTGGGTGTCATTTTATTAACTTTCTATTTTATTTGTTAATAGAAGAATTAGAAAAAATAATTTATTTCGTAAACGATATATTATTGAACTCTGCGACTTCTCGGCGAACTCTGCGGTTAATCCATTGTTACTGATTTAAACCGCAGAGAACGCAGAGATATCAATTTTCAGAAAGAATTTTTCTATTCCGGAATTCTTCCCGGTGTCCATGGTGCACTGATCTTTTCAAGTTCTGCTTCAATTGATTTTAATTCAATATTAGTAATCCGCTTTAACATATTAACAATTCCGGGTAATTCTTCACTTAAAATTTCAAATGCCACTTTTTGGTTATTAGTAATATTGGATGTTGAACTGTAATGAGGAGAAATAAGAGTACTCAAACGCCAATTTAACGGAACCTCAGCCGGTGGAATTTCTTCAGTACTTGCTTTTGCCGGTTGACCTTTGAATTTAAAATTTATTTTATCTAACTCGGCAGCAGCAGCAGATACTTTGTTAAACAATTCAAATGAACCGTTCGGTGTATTATTAATTGTCTGTTTAATATTTTCAAAAGTCTTTATTAATTCTTCAGTTTGTCTTCTTGCACCTACAATTTTCTTTGCGAGCTCCAACGATTTTCTTTGGAATGCAACAAGTTCTTCTCTGTTCGATGCTGGAAGTGTTGTATTATTAAGTGGCACTACATTAAACTCTACCGGTTCAAATAATTTTTTCTCTTCACCTCTTACTACCATTGAAACACTTACTTTATATTTACCGGGCATAACAAGCAGACTGCTTGTAGGTTTTACAGTCGGATCGAACTTGTTATCTTTTGCTGTAATCGGATTGAATCCATCATAACGAAGATCCCAAACCGAGCGGTTAATGCCAGCAGATGCCGCAGCTGTAATTTTTTTTACTTCACTGCCGCTTGCATCGGTAATTGAAAAAATTAAATATGGAGCTTTTTCATCTTCTTCTTTTTTCAATTCTTCATAACTTGGCTGTGGAATTGGTTCTCCTTTTTTAAATAATTCTTTTTCTCTTTCTTTTCTTTCAACCTTTAAAGTTTTCGGAACATCTTTTAAGTAGTAAGTAAATACCGCACCAAATTCGGGATTAGGTGCTTTAAAATATGATTCACCCTGTCCATATTTACCGCCGCTTTGAACATAAATTAATGCATCTTTAATTGGGAAAAGATGAGCATCTTTTTCAAGAAGTTCTTTAGAAATTTCTCTGAGTGGTGAGTAATCATCAATAATATAAAACCCTCTGCCGAATGTAGCTACTATCAAATCTTTTTCTCTTTCCTGAATTACAATATCTGGTACCTG
>CAYXKL010000042.1:0-20714 GCA_964464825.1 uncultured Melioribacter sp.
ACTTAATATATCCCAAAACAAATTAAACAATAAAACTGGAGGAATCATGTCCGGGTTGAAACAAAAACTTCAAGAAAAAATACTTGCCGAAAGACCGAGAACCGAAAGATTGGTTAAAGAATTTGCTAATGTAAAAGTTGATGAAGTTAACATTGGACAAATTATTGGTGGTATGCGCGACATTAAGAGTCTTGTTACGGATATCTCTTATTTGGATCCTTACGAAGGAATCAGGTTTCGCGGACTTACAATTCCAGAGGTTCTCGAAAAATTACCGAAAGAACCTCAATACGAAATGCCATTTGTGGAAGGATTTTTCTACTTTTTATTAACCGGTGATATACCTACCAAACAAGAAGTAGAAGAAGTACACAAAGAATTCAATGCACGTAAAGATGTACCAAAATATGTCTTTGATGTTATCCGTGCAATGCCTGTTGATTCTCATCCAATGACAATGTTTTCTACTGCAATAATGACTATGCAGAAGGATTCTATTTTTGCTAAAGAATATCATAAAGGAATTAAGAAAACAGAATATTGGGGAGCTTATTATGAAGATGCTATGAATATGCTTGCTAAACTTCCTGAGATTGCTGCATTTATTTATAGACTTAAATATCGTAATGGTGATATTATTCCAGGTGATCCGAAACTTGATTTCGGAGGTAACTTTGCCCATATGATGGGTATAAACAAACCATACGATGATGTTGCAAGATTATATTTTATTCTTCACAGCGATCACGAAAGCGGTAATGTTAGTGCTCATACCGGGCATTTAGTTGCAAGTGCTTTATCAGATATTTATTATGCAACTAGTGCTATGCTTAATGGCTTAGCCGGTCCTTTACATGGATTAGCAAACGAAGAAGTTTTAAGGTGGCTACATGGTGTTATGGAAACAATGGGTGGTAAAACTCCAACTGAAGATGACATGAAAAAATTTGTAAATGATACTCTTGATAGTGGAAAAGTAATCCCCGGATTTGGTCATGCTGTACTTCGCAAAACTGATCCGCGCTATATGGCTCAGAGAGAATTTTGCTTAAAGCATTTACCTAATGATCTGTTATTCAAATATGTTGATTTACTTTTCAAAGTTGTTCCAGATATTTTATTAGCTAGAGGAAAAGCTAAAAATCCTTGGCCGAATGTTGATGCACAATCTGGTGTTATTCAATGGTATTATGGTGTAAAAGAATATGAATTTTACACGGTGCTATTCGGAATAGGCCGGGCACTTGGTGTTAGTTCTAATATAATTTGGGCAAGAGCTCTTGGCTATCCTATTGAAAGGCCAAAATCTCTTACTACAAAAATGTTGGAGGATATTGCTGCCGGTAAAAAATCAGATTAATTATTATTTTGATTCTAAAATTGAAGAGGCGAATCTAATGATTCGCCTTTTTATTATCTTATAATCATAAAATATTCAACTATGGATAAAACGAAAAAAATTTTATTAATATTTGGTATAACTGTTGTTATTATTCTCTCATTAATTTCAATATTTATGAGTTATCTTGCATTCAAAGAAAGAGAACATGTACAGCAAGTTGTTGTAAAAACAGAGCCACCGGAATACAAAATATTTTTACCAAAAGTACCAGATGAATTAGATTTTTGCGGTGAAAAAGTTCCGCTTTATGATAGTGATGTATATGAAAGAATGGAAAGGGAATTACTTGTTAACACACATTGGGAATCTGCTACCATACTTTATTTAAAAAGAGCCAATCGTTGGTTCCCGTTAATTGAACCTATTTTGAAGAAAAACGGCATACCTAATGATTTTAAATATTTATCGGTTATAGAAAGTGGATTATCAAATGTTGTCTCACCGGCTGGAGCTGTTGGTTTTTGGCAATTTATGGAACCAGCTGCCAAAAAATATGGCTTAGAAATAAATAATGAAATTGATGAAAGATACAATATTGAAAAATCAACTTATGCTGCTTGTGCGTATTTAAAAGATGCATACAAAAAGTATGGCAGTTGGACTATGGTTGCTGCTTCGTATAATTTTGGGATGAATGGAATTGATAAGCAAATTGAACGGCAGCAAACAAAAAATTATTATAATCTTTTTTTAGTAGAAGAAACTGACCGGTTTATTTTTAGACTTCTTGCAATTAAAGAAATATTTCAAAATCCTAAAAATTACGGCTTTGATATAAAAACTGACGATTTGTATGAAAAAATTAAAACAAAAGAGATAGTTGTTCAAAAGTCGATCAAGGATCTTGCCTCTTTTGCAAAAGAAAATGGAATAAATTATAAATATCTCAAATTATTCAACCCTTGGCTAAGAAGTAACAACTTACCGAATAAATCAAAAAAAACTTACATAATTAAAATTCCAGATGATAATTCTATAAACTTAATTGAAGAATAAAAATATTTATACATTTTATAAAATAATATAGACATATAAACATTTTTTTTTATCTTTAAGTCCAAAATTTCCAACCATTAATTTTGATCATAAAATGCCCTTCAAGAAAAAAGTAAAGTATATATTTGTTACCGGCGGAGTAGTATCATCACTTGGTAAAGGTATAACTGCTTCATCAATTGGATTACTTTTAAAGCTTCGTGGATATAGTGTGACTATACAAAAATTTGATCCTTACATTAATGTTGACCCTGGTACAATGAATCCATTTCAACACGGAGAAGTTTATGTAACTGATGATGGAGCTGAAACAGATCTTGATCTTGGACATTACGAAAGATTTTTAGATGTTGATATGTCCAGAGCAAACAATACAACAACCGGGCAAGTATATTATGAAGTAATTTCCCGTGAGAGACGCGGTGATTTTTTAGGTGCTACTGTACAAGTTATACCGCATATTACCGATGAAATAAAAAAACGAATGAAATTTTTAGGCGAATCCGGCAAATATGATATTGTGATAACTGAGATTGGTGGTACTGTAGGTGATATTGAAAGTCTTCCATTTATTGAAGCAATGAGACAAATCATGCTTGAAATGGGGCGGAAAAATGCTATTAGTATACATGTTACTTTAGTACCATTTATAAGTTCTGCCGGAGAAATGAAAACAAAGCCTACCCAGCACAGTGTAAAAAATCTTCTCGAACTTGGAATTCAACCTAATGTTTTAGTATGCAGATCAGAAAATAAATTACCTAAAGATATTAGAGAAAAAATAGCTCTTTTTACAAACGTTTCTTCTGATGCCGTAATTTCAGCTTACGACTGCAACACTATTTATGAAGTGCCGATTGTTTTATATGAACAAGATCTAGATAGAATTATTTTAGACAAGATTAAACTTCCTGATATCAATCTTCATTTAGAGGAGTGGCGTGGTTTTGTTGAAAAAATAAAAAATCCACTTTCTGAAGTTAAAATTGCTATTTGCGGGAAATACATAGAAAACAAAGATGCATATAAAAGTATTTCCGAAGCATTTGTTCATGCTGGTGCAGAAAATGATGTTAGAGTTAAAGCAGATTTTGTAAGTGCAGAAGATGTAGAAGAAAAAGGTGCTGAAAAGTTATTGAAAAATTATCATGGATTATTAATACCCGGCGGATTTGGTGAAAGAGGTATTGAAGGAAAAATTTTAGCTATCAAATACGCAAGAGAAAATAAAATTCCTTTCTTTGGTATTTGCTTAGGTTTGCAATGTGCTGTGATTGAGTTTGCCAGAAATGTTTGTGGAATTAAAAAAGCTAATAGTGCGGAATTTATTAAAAATAATTCCTTCAATGTAATCCACATTATGCCTGAACAAATAAAGATAAAGCAAAAAGGGGCAACAATGCGTCTTGGAGCTTACCCATGTATTCTAAAGAAAAAAACTAAAGCACTTGATGCTTATAAAAAACCAAAAATTTCAGAACGCCACCGCCATAGATATGAAGTTAACAACAAATTCCGCGATGTACTAGAAAAAAATGGAATGATAATTAGCGGTTTATCACCTGATGAAAAATTAATCGAAATGATTGAACTTGAAGATCATCCTTGGTTCGTCGGTTGTCAATTCCATCCTGAATTAAAGTCAAGAGCTACTAATGCACATCCGCTATTTAGAGAATTTGTGAAAGCTGCCAATGAATTTTCACAGAGGAAAATTATAAATTGAAATTAGTAAAATTATTATTTGTTGTTATATTTTTTGCTACTGCTCCATCAATTAATTCCCAGGATATTCAATCTTTAGCCCAGCAAGGATTAAATAAAACTTATAATTTAGAATTTGATGCTGCTGAAAAAATCTTCAATAAGATTATTGATAAATATCCTGATCACCCTTATGGTTATTATCATATAGCACAGCTTCATTTTTGGTTGTACCTTGGTACAAGAGACCCGGGTGAGTATTTGGTATTTCTAAAATTTGCAGAAATAGCAGAAGAAAAAATTGAATCGTTATTAGAAAAAGAACCCGGGAATTACCGTATTCAATATATAGCCGGTAATTTAGCATCTTATGAAGCAATGGCTCATTCAACGAATGATGCCTCTGTTGATGCATTTTGGGCAAGTAAAAAAGCTGTTAATTACTTTGAAAAAACCCTTGAGCTGAATCCTAAATATTATAACGCATATTTAGGTTTAGGATTATTTGATTACGCTATGAGTTTTGTACCTGATTTTCTTAAATGGGCAGTTAATTTAACCGGGTTATCTTCAGATAAAGAGCGCGGATTACGGTATATCAAATTAGCTTATCAAAAAGGTACGGAAAAAACCGAAGCAGCTTTTCATCTTGCAAAAATTTATACTGATTATATCGCAAATTTTGACAGCTCTTATTTTTATCTAAAAAATTTAATTTCGAAATATCCCAAGAACACTTTATTCCATTATCAATATGCAGTAACATTAATTAAAGATAAAAAACTTGAACAAGCCAACGAAAGTTTAAATACAGTTATAAAACTGAATAATGCTAAAATACCGCAAATAACGGCTCTTTCGCATTTCCGTAAAGGTGAAATCTTTTTTAAAAAAAATCAATTTAACTCAGCAATAATTCAATTTGAAAAATTTCTTGATACATCGCGGGAACTAGACTTTACCGGCATTGCATCTTACTATACAGCTATCTGCTATAAATTTTTGGAAAACAATTCAGGTTATGAAAAATATTTAGTTTTAGCACGTGGTGGTAATCAAGATATTTTTGAAGATTCTTATGCAAAAGAAAAAAGTGTTTTATATTCTCAGATTGAATTAACACATATCGATTTAAAACTTATTAAAATGAAAAATTATCTCGAATCGGGAAGGTATAAAATTGCTTATGATAGTTTATCTGCTTTACTAAAGACTAACCTAAATGATGAACAGAAAATAATGGCAAATACTTATTTCAGCGAGTCAGCTTACTATCAAAAAAAATATAGTGAAGCAATTGAATTTGCAAAACAAAATATTACTAAAGATCCTGAATACGATAAATGGTTAATAGTCCAATCAAACTTGATAATTGCTTATTCTGAATTTGTTCTAGGCAATAAAGATGAATCAAGAAAATATCTTAAAAAAGCAGAAGATTTAAATAGTTATGAATACAAAGATTATATTCAATCACGCATAGAAAATCTAAAAAGACGGTTTGGCAAAAAATAAACGGTCATAAAACCATCAAATTTCTGTGAAATTAGGTCATTTTAATTGATTATTGATAGCTATTTCGATAATTTTTTGCGCAAAATTGAAAAAATATGTTAAATATTGCTGTTTTTGTTTCTGGAAGAGGATCTAATCTTAAATCTGTTTATCATAAAGTACCAAAAGATAAAATTAATATTTCTGTTGTTGTTAGTGATAGAATTGATTGTATAGCTTTAGATTTTGCAAGAATAAATAATATTCCAATATTTTTAGTCAGTAATAAAAAGCAGTCGGATTTTGTTGATTTCGTTTTTCTGAAAGAAAAATTTATTGAATTAAAGATTGATTTAATTTTATTAGCCGGATTCCTTAAAAAAATTCCAAATGAATTTGTTGATTACTTTGAAAACAAGATTATTAATATTCACCCGGCATTACTACCATCATTCGGTGGAAAAGGAATGTATGGAATGAATGTTCACCGGGCTGTATTTAATTCACATGTAAAGGAATCTGGTGCTACTGTACATTTTGTTGATAAGATTTATGATAACGGTAAAATTATTTTCCAGAAAAAAATAGATATATCCGATACAAAAAGTCCCGAAGAAATAGCTACACGAGTATTGGCTATTGAACACGAAATTTTACCATTTGTAATAGAAAAATTTGCTGATAATAAAATAAAAGTTGAGAATAATAAAGTTGTAATTCTCAATTAACAAAACGGAGTAGATTTTTTGAAAAAACTTGCACTGATTAGTGTTTCTGACAAAACAAATATTGTTGAATTTGCTAAAGGACTTGTTAATCAGGGTTATCAAATATTAGCAACAGGGAATACCGCAAAATTATTATCTGATTCAAAGATTGATTGCATTGAAATCAGTAGTTATACATCTTCCCCGGAAATATTTTCAGGTAGGGTAAAGACACTTAATCCAAAAATATTTGGCGGAATATTAATGAGACGGGACAATCAATCTGATCTTAAACAAGCTGTAGAAAACAATTTAATGCCAATTGATATAGTATGCGTTAATCTTTATCCCTTTCCAAATGTAATGAACCGTACTGATTTAGATTTACAAGAAAAAATTGAAAACATTGATATTGGTGGCCCAAGTTTAATAAGGGCTTCTGCAAAAAATTATCAATATGTCTCCGTGTTAACAAATCCAAATCAATATGATGGATTTTTAAAAGAATTGAATTTGGGAAGTATAAGTTTAGATACAAGAATCAAACTTGCTTACGATGCCTTTTCTTACACTTCTTATTATGATACGTTGATAGCAAATTTTTTTGAAAAAGAATTTAATCAAACAAAAACTCATATTAGGTTAAATTACAAATCATCATTTGATTTAAGATACGGCGAGAATCCGCACCAAAAAGCATATTTATTTGGCGATTTTGAAGACTACTTTGAAATTTTACACGGGAAAGAATTATCATATAACAATATTGTAGATTTAACCGCAGCAGTTGAATTAGTAAATGAAATAGGTGAGAACAGTTGTGCTATAATTAAGCATACTAATCCTTGCGGAGCTGCAATTGGAAGTAACGTTTCAGAAGCTTATGAAAGGGCTTTGAGCTGTGACCCCATCTCAGCTTTTGGTGGTATAGTTGCGTTTTATGATGAAATTGATGAAGTAAGTGCAAAAAAACTAAATGAAATATTTTTAGAAATTATTTGTGCACCCGCTTATTCTAAAAAAGCTTTAGAGATTTTAGTTACCAAAAAAAATAGAAGATTGATTAGAATAAAAAAGCAGATTGATGCAGATCAATTATCAATTAAAAATGTTCCTGGCGGTTTGTTAGTACAAGAAAAAGACAATTCAATATTGGATGATTTATTACTCAATTTTGTTACTGATAGAAAATGCACCAAAAATGAGATAAGAGATTTAAAATTTGCTTGGACTATTTGTAAACACACAAAATCTAATGCAATTGTATATGCTAAAGATTTAAAAGCAATCGGTGTTGGTGCTGGACAAATGTCCCGTATCGATTCAGCAAAAATTGCTGCAGAAAAAGCTAAACAATTCGGACATAATCTGAAAGGTTCAGTTGCTGCTTCCGATGCCTTTTTCCCTTTTGCCGATGGTTTGCTTGAGATAATTAAACATGGAGTTAGTGCAGTTATTCAACCTGGCGGATCTGTACGTGATGATGAAGTAATTAAAGCTGCAAACGAAAATAATATTTCAATGATCTTTACCGGTATTAGAAATTTTAAACATTAAGAGGTTATATGGGATTTTTTGATTTATTTGCTACAGATATAGCCATTGATCTTGGCACTGCTAATACTTTGATTTATATAAAAGGGAAAGGGATAGTTTTAAACGAACCCTCTATAGTTGCCTTTGATCGTAATACAAAAAGAATCATAGAGCTTGGTAATAAAGCAAAAGAAATGCAAGGTAGAGAGCATAGAGAAATTCGTGTAACTCGCCCTATGCGTGATGGTGTTATAGCAGATTTTGAAATTGCTGAGGGTATGATCCGAGCATTCATTAAACAAGTTTCACCAAATTCTATAGCAAGTAAGCGAATTGTTATTGCAGTTCCAAGCGGTGTTACAGAAGTAGAAAAGCGTGCTGTACGTGATGCAGCGGAACATGCCGGTGCTAAAGAAGTTCACTTAATTGCTGAGCCTATGGCTGCTGCTATTGGGATAGGTGTTGATGTTGAAGCCCCAGTCGGTAATATGATAATAGATATTGGAGGCGGAACAACCGAGATTGCAGTTATCGCTTTAGCCGGTATTGTAAATGAAGAATCGATTCGAATTGCCGGTGACGAAATGAATAACGCAATTATGCAGTTTTTTAAAAAGAATTACAATTTATTGATTGGTGAAAGAACTGCTGAAGGAATTAAATGTGAAGTTGGTTCTGCTGTTCCTCTTAAAGAAGAAGTTACAATTCAAGTAAAAGGTAGAGACTTAGTTGGCGGTATTCCCAAAACAGCCGAAGTAAGTTCTGTTGAAATTAGAGAAGCACTAAATGAAAATATCTCACAAATAGTAGAAGCAGTAAAACAAACTTTGGAAAGAACACCTCCTGAACTTTCAGCTGATATTTTAGATAGAGGTGTTATGTTAACCGGCGGAGGAGCTTTATTAAAAGGACTTGATGAGAGGATAAGAATGGAAACAAATCTTCCGGTTCATGTTGCAGATGACCCGTTAACTGCTGTTGTGAGAGGTGCTGGAAAATCTATTGATAATCTGAACAAATACTCAAAGGTGTTTATACGTAAAAGATCCTACTAATGATTAAATTTTTAAAACGATTTATATCGCAGTTTAAGGAATATTTTCTCCTTGTTTTTTTAATCATAATAAGCCTATCTATTTTAGCAAGTAATGAAAAACCTCAAGTAAAAAGAATTCGAACATTTGCACTAGGCAGCTTTGCTGTTATCAATGAAGCTGTTAACTCCATTTTTTCTCTGTTTCAAAAAGACGATTCAATTGATGAGCTGCAGAAGAAAAATGCTGAATTAATTCTAAATCTTAGTCGATTGAAAAATTATGAATTAGAAAATAAAAATCTCCGATCACTACTTGGTTACAAAGATACTGCTTCATACCCACTGTTGTATGCTGATGTTATTTCCAAACTTGTTAATAAAATTCAGGGATATTTTATAATTAATAGAGGATCATCTGATGGTGTAAAAGTTGGAATGCCGGTACTCGATGACAATGGATTAATCGGCGTTATAAGTGAGATTTCTGAAAATTATTCGGTTGTTAAAACACTTTACAACAGTAATCTTAATATTGCTGTTACTATTCAAAAAATAAATGTTGATGGTGTTTTAAGCTGGAACGGAAGCGAATTAATTATAAAAAATATACCATCAACTTATAGTGTTAATATTGGCGATTCTGTTTACACATCAGATTTCAGTTCCATTTTCCCTCCTAAAATACCCGTTGGTGAGGTATCAAAAAAAGAAACAATTTCTTTAGGATTGCTGCATACACTATCCGTTAAACCATATACAGATATTTATTCTGTAAATAATTTATTTGTATTAATGACTGTTACAAGTAAAGAAATAAATGATCTCGAAATGAATCTAATGAAATAAATGACACTGAATTATTTTAAACCAATATTGTACTTCATACCATTAGCTGTTATTCAGCTTGTAGTAATTCCTTTGATTACTGTAGATGGTATTGCACCAAATCTAATTTTGGTATTATTGGTATTATATACTTTGTACTATGGACAAATTTATGGAATGATAACCGGTTTCATATTTGGATTTATACTTGATATTATTTCAGGCGGATTAATAGGTGCTTTCATGTTTTCTTTCACAATCTCATCTTTTATTGCCGGCTATTTTTATAATGAGAACAAACTTGATATTAATACTGCTTCATATTTTTTAATAATAATTCTATTTGTTTGCGGTACTATTAATTCATTTTTATATTCTTCTGTATCAAATTCTAATAATGACGTATCATTTTTATTTTTCTTAATTGAAGAAGGGATGCTGCCGGGAATTTACACTGCTGTTTTCGGGGTCCCCATTTTAATTTTTAATCCGAAGAAGGGAATCGAATGAACGATACAAACTTCGGTTCAGTTTTTAGAAAAAGATTGGTCTTCTTGATTATCATAGCATTTTTTGCAGTTATAGTTATGCAGCAATTCAGTATGCAAGTAATAGATCAACCATCATATTCTGTTAAAGCGGATGAAAATAGTATTAAACCCATCTACCAAACAGCACCCAGAGGAGTTTTATTTGATCGGAACAAAAATATATTAGTTGGTAATAAACCGTCATTTACTTTAAGAATCACACCAGCAGATTATGACAAAAAGCTCACACCATATTTAGAAGCAATTTTAGGTGTTGAGAAAGGATATATAAATAGAATTCTTAAACAGAATGAAAATTATTCGATTCATATTCCTAGAAGAATAGCAAAGGATGTTGATTTTAAAGTTATTGCATGGTATGAAGAAAACTCTGCTAAATTGAAAGGTGTTGATTATGTAATTGAAACGCAAAGAGATTATTCTTTCGGTATAAACGGTTCCCATATGTTCGGTTACACAAAAGAGATTTCTTCTATACAGCTTCAAAGACGTAAAGAAGAATATATGATGGGTGATGAGATTGGTTTCAGCGGTATTGAAAAAACTTATGAAGATATTTTAAGAGGCGAAAAAGGAATTAAATATATGTTGGTAGATTCACATCAGAAAACTATCGGCAGATATAAAAATGGTGAAGAAGATAAATCAGCTGTTAAAGGATATGATCTCGTACTAACTATTGATAAAGATGCACAGAAAGTTGCTGAGGAAGCATTCAAAGATAAACGTGGTGCTCTTGTTGCAATTGAACCATCAACCGGAGAAGTATTAGCATTCGTGAGTGCACCGGAATATAACTTAGTAGATTTTGCTTCTGTAACTTCGAACGAGATTTGGAATAAACTAAATCAAGATGAAGAAAAACCTATGTTCAATCGTGCTACAATGTCAATTTATTCACCTGGTTCTACATTCAAAATGGTTTCTGCAATTGCTGCTTTGGAAGAAGGGATAATTGATACAAATTTTCGTGTACATTGTGGTGGTGGTTTTCAATTTGGCGACCGATTTTTTAAATGTCTTCATGTTCATGGAACAGTTGATCTTAAAACCGCAATAGAAAAATCTTGCAATACCTATTTTTATCAACTTGCACTTAAGATAGGACTTGATAAATGGTCTTCATACGCCGCTAAATTTGGTTTCGGGGCTAAAACTGGTTTAGACATTAGCGAAGAAGCATCAGGAATTTTACCGGATAGAAAATATTATGACCGGGCTTTCGGATTGAATAGATGGCCAAAAGGTATTTTAGTTAGTTTAGGTATCGGTCAAGGTGAGTTAAGTGTTACTCCAATCCAGATGGCTCAATATACAGCTCTATTCGCAAATTATGGTAAATCAGGCAAACCTCATTTCTTAAAAGGTTATATAGAAACACATACCGGAAAGTACATTGAAATAAAACCACAGAATTATGAAATTAATATCAGCAGAAAATCTTTTGAAATTATTCGAGATGCTATGTATCGTGTTGTTAATGGTGCCGGTACTGCCGGTAATATTAGATTACCTGATATTTCAATTGCGGGTAAAACTGGTACTTCGCAAAATCCTCATGGTGATGATCATGCTGTATTCATTGGATTTGCACCTTATGATAATCCCAAAATTGCAATAGCTGTAATCGTTGAAAATGTTGGTTTTGGAAGTGTTTATGCTGCACCTATTGCCAGAGATGTAATAAAAGCTTATCTCGATAAAAAAGAACCAAAAATCGATTCTACTTTATTGGCAGAGAAATCTGCAGTTGGAGAGAAAAGTGCAAATTAATTATAAGCTGCAAGATCGATTTGATATTGCAATTTTTCTACCGGTAATAATTTTGACTATAATTGGATTGCTTGCAATTTTTAGTGCTACTGTTAATCACCCAACAGCAAGCGGAAATTTTAATAAGCAGTTGGTCTCTGCTATTATTTCAATATTTGTTTTTATTATAGTTTATTCTCTTCCTCAAAGAACTTTCCAACTTTTTGCAATACCCACTTATTTAATTTCTTTACTTCTTTTAGCAGCTGTATTAGTAATGGGTAAAACAGTATATGGATCAAGAAGTTGGTTAAGTTTCGGACCGATTGGTTTCCAACCCTCTGAAATTGCTAAACTTGGAACTATTCTTGCACTTTCGTATTGGTTAACTTATAAAAGCAGAGATATTAATAATATTAAAGATATTGGTATTGCATTGTTGATTGGTTTTGTTCCGGTCTTATTAATCTTATTGGAACCCGATACCGGTACAGCAATTGTTTTTATTATAATCACCTTATCATTAATTTATTGGAGTGGAATCAGTTTATTCGGATTGTTTGTTGTACTATCGCCAGGTATAGTAACATTTGCATCGTTACTCGGCACACATGTATTCATAATTGCAATGATAATGGTAGCTGTTGCATTATTTTTATTTAAGAGGGATTTATTTAACAGTACAACAGTATTCATTCTTAATCTTGGGGCAAGTTTTTTCTTTGATTATGCTTTTAAAATTTTAAAGCCACATCAGCAGAAAAGAATAGAATCATTTTTAGATCCATCCGCAGATCCATTAGGTTCTGGATACAATGCATTGCAAGCAAAATTAGCGATTGGTTCCGGTGGAATTTTGGGTAAAGGTTTTCTTGAAGGAAATCAAACCCAATTAAGATTCATTCCTGAACAATGGACTGATTTTATCTATTGTGTAATTGGTGAAGAGTTCGGATTTATTGGAAGTCTATTTGTTCTGGTTATGTTTCTGATTATTTTTATCCGGCTACTAAATTTATCAACATTGGCAAAAGATAGATTCAGTGTTCTTGTTATCATTGGAATATTAAGTTTACTCTTTTCACATTTTGCAATAAATATTGGAATGAATATCGGAATAACGCCAGTTATCGGATTGCCATTACCGTTTTTAAGTTTCGGCGGCAGTTCTCTTCTTGTGAATATGATAATGATTGGAATTGTATTAAACATTTATAAAAACAGAAAATTACACACTTAGAATCTTACATTATTCTATGAAAAAACTTGATAAACTATTTAACGATGGTAATCATATCTGTGTTGGGCTTGATACTGATATTAAAAAAATACCACCATATTTATTAAAATATGATAACCCTGTTATTGAATTCAATAAGATTGTTATCGAGAATACAATTGAAGGAGCAGCAGCATATAAAATCAATTTTGCATTTTATGAAAAAGACGGTTCAAAAGGTTTTGATAATATTAGTAAAACATTAGAGTTAATTCCCAAAGAAATTTTAACCGTTGCAGATGCCAAAAGAGGAGATATCGGTAATACTTCTGAAATGTATGCTGAATCTATTTATAATCATTTTAATTTTGATGCTGTAACACTTCATCCGTATATGGGATATGATTCAATTGAACCATTTTTAAAGTTTAATAGCAAATTAAATTTTATTCTGGCTCTTACTTCTAACAAAGGCTCTTCTGATTTTGAAAAACAAAAACTGTCTGATGGTAGTTTTTTATTTCAAACTGTTATTAAAAAAGTTAATGAATGGAACGAATTAGGAAATTGTGGAATTGTTTTTGGTGCGACTAATTCTTCTGAGTTAAAAGAGAATATTAATCTATTCGGTAACCTAAGTGTTTTATTACCCGGCATTGGAGCACAAGGAGGAAGTCTAGATGATGTTGTCTCAATATTTTCTGCTGCATCAAATAATCGTTTCCTAATAAATGTAAGCCGAGCATTATTATACTGTGATTCTACAGAAAATTTTGGAATGTTTATTAATAAGGAACTTACCAGATTAAACGAAAGTATCCGAAAGATCAAAAATAAATGAATATAGATTTTACTCTTTTAATATGTTAATTTGACTGAGAGATTAGAATTTTCATTATTTCAGAGTTGAATCAGAAATGAACTCAGAATTGAAAGTCCCCGAAAGTTTTTTATATGAAATTTGGCAGAAGCAAAATTATAAGGAAACTTTAAAAACATCGAATGGGGAAGAGATCGAAATTCTTGATTGCGGTTCACATAATAATGAAATAGGCGGACCCGATTTTAAAAATGCCCGGATACGAATAGGCAATTTAACTTATGTTGGTGATATAGAAATAGACCGTGATTATTCTGATTGGAAAACACATGGTCATAATATAGACAATAAATACAATAGTGTAATTCTCCACACCTCACTCTTCAATAAAAATCATCATGCTTACGTTTATACAAGAAATGGTAGAAAAGTACCCTCTATCTGCTTGTACCGTTTTATAGACAACTCATTACTTGCAAACTTTAAGAATAATCATGAGAATGAAAAAGATGAAGTTCCGGCAAAATTGAAATGTGCTGATATGAATCATGCTGTTCCATTTGAAGTTAAAGAGAAATTTTTATTGGCTTTAGGAATTGAACGCTTTAATAAAAAATGCAAACGAATATATGACCGTCTAAAAGAATTGGAGTTTTTAAGACAACTACAGATTAAAGAACCGGTAATTAGATACGAATTAACTGCTCAGTTCAGAGAGAAACAATTTAAGCATTCAGATTTTTCTAATAAAGAAATTTGGCAGCAGCTGCTGTACGAATTAATTTTTGAAGCTCTTGGTTATTCTAAAAACAAAATACCAATGAATCATTTAGCTCAATCTGCAAATATTAACTTTATGAAAAAGATTAATTATGATGAGGCAATAATTGAAAAATATGAAGCTGTATTTTTGTATATAAGTGGTTTAATAAAACCAGATTTTAATACAAATGATAAAGTGATAAAAGATTATTTAGATAAGATTGCAGCTTATTGGAATTTGTTTAAGAATAATTATGACAATGAATTTCTTGAAGAAACGCAATGGCATTTTTTCCGTTTGCGTCCTCAAAATTTCCCAACTATCCGAATTGCGGCTGGTGCACGTTATTTGAAAGAAATATTATTCGGTAATATGATTAATACTTTGGTAAAAAAGATTACAGAAATACATAATCTTACAGTTTTAATTAATTCTCTCCGTTCATTATTTGTAATTAAATCGGATGGATTTTGGAAGAATCATTATGTGTTTGATCAACCGGCTAATTCTGAAATTAAATATTTTGTCGGGATTGCAAGATCTGATGAAATAGTTGTTAATGTAGTTCTACCTTTTTTCGCTGTCTATTTTGAAATGTTCGGGAATAATAATCTTGTAAAAAAAATATTAAAAATTTATACAGTTTACCAGCAGAGATCAGAAAATCAAATCATTACTGAAATCGGGAATATATTGAATCTAAAAGAACAAATTAATCGCACTGTATTATCACAAGGTATCATAGATTTATTCAGAAATTATTGCTCAAAGAATAAATGTTTGGAATGTGAGATAGGAAAATCAGTATTTAATTAATTCTGCATACCGCTCAAACGATTAATCTCATCACGGATTTTGGCAGCTCTTTCATAATCTTCTTTTTCTATTGCTTCTCTTAATTGATCTTGAAGTTGTGCAAGTTTTGTTTCTTGTACATTCTTTTTTTGTGATTTTTCTTTTTCTGATATAGGAGCATCACCCTCTTTTTCAAATTCTTCTGTATCTTCACTTGATGGTATAAATGCTGCTAATCTCATAACTTCTTCAGAGACATAAAGGGGTGAACCGGTTCTTACCGCCAAAGCAATTGCATCACTTGGACGAGAATCAATTTCATTTATTAAAGTAGCAACTTCGATTTTTATTTTTGCATAGAAGGTGTTATCGCGTAATTCATCAATAATAATTTCTGTGATAGTTGCACCTAAATTATCAATTACAGTTTTTAATAAATCGTGTGTTAAAGGGCGCGGAGGTTTAATCCCTTCCATCTCTAATGCTATAGATTGCGCCTCGAATGATCCGATAATTATTGGTAGTCTCCGCATCCCGTAAACTTCTTTCAGCAGCAGTGCATAAGCTCCACCCGAAGAAGGACTGGCTGAAAGCCCTAATATTTCAACTTGAACTTTATTCACTTTTTTTATGATTTGAGTTTCTTAATTTCATCAATCAAGGCCGGCACAATTTCAAATAGATCACCAACTATTCCGTAATCGGCAACTTGAAAAATTGGAGCATCTTTATCTTTATTAATTGCTACAATATATTTTGAAGAACGCATACCAGCTAAATGCTGTATAGCTCCTGAAATTCCGAGCGCAATATATAAATTTGGCGAAACTGTTTTTCCCGTTTGTCCAACTTGCTCATTATGTGGTCTCCAGCCGGCATCAACAGCTGCTCTTGAGGCACCGGATGCAGCACCTAAAACTTGTGCCAATTCTTCTACCAAATGAAAATGTTCCGGTCCTTTCATACCTCTTCCACCGGAAACAATTATATCAGCTTCAGCAACATCAAGTTTACCTTCTGCTTTTTTAATTTCAGTTACACGTGTGTTAAGTTTTGGATTTTCTACATTAATTGTTTTTACTTCAAAATTATTATTATTATTTACTTTTATTGCTTTAAATACATTAGGACGTAATGTAAATATTTTTTTAGAACTGTTAACTTTTATATCTAACAATGCTTTACCGGCGTATACGGGGCGCTTTGCAATTATTTCATTCCCTGATAAATCTAATGAAATACAATCAACAGCAATCCCGGCATCAAGCTTTGCCGCTACATATGCAGATAAATCTTTTCCTAAAGATGAATTAGATAAAATAACAATATCAGCATCACTTTCTTTAATATCATTGGCAACTATTTCAGAATAAGCAGTAGGTGAGTAATTCTCTAGTTTATCATTTTTATAATGTGATATTCCATTTAATCCATAATTACCTAATTCTTGCAAACCGGTTATATCATTTCCTATAACAATTCCGTTTACGCTATATGATAATTTTGAAGCTAGATCAACAGCAGTAGAAATTGCTTCAAGTGATGATTTTTTAATTTGACCGCTTCTTTGTTCGATAAAAACTTTAATAATATTAGCCATATTATCTCCTCATATTACTTTTGCTTCTTCTCGAAGCAGACGGACTAATTCGGGAACTGCAGATGCATCTGTCCCAATAATTTTGCCGGCTTGTTTTAGTGCCGGTTTTTTCATTGATATTACTTCTGTATAATTTACGGGTGGTTGAATAATTTTTTCTTCAATAACTTTTTTCTTGGCAGTCATAATTCCTTTAAGTGATGCATAGCGTGGTTCATTCAATCCTTTCTGTGTAGTTATAACCGCTGGAAGAAATGTTTCTACAACTTCTTTACCACCTTCAATTTCCCGTTCTGCAACAATTTTATTACCAGCTAATGAAAATGCAACTGCTACAGAAATGCAATTATACCCAAGTAATTCTGCTGTTAATTGTCCGGTTATACAATTATCAAAATCAACAGATTGCTTACCGAAAAAAACTAATTCTGCATTCTGTGATTTTATTTCTTCTGCTAAAGCTTTTGCTACGGAAAGGGAATCAAAATAATTATCGCTTTTTAGTAATACAGCGTTATCAATACCCATAGCAAGTGCTTTGCGTAATGTTTCTTTTGATGAATCACTACCGAGACTAATTACCACTGTCTCTCCGCCAAGTTTTTCTTTAGTCTTAAGCGCTTCTTCAATAGCATATTCATCATAAGGATTAACAACAAATGTAACTCCGTTTGGATCGATTGATTTGCCATCACTGCTGATATTTATTTTTGATGCTGTATCAGGAACATGGCTAACACAAACTGCGATTTTCATCAATTCTCCTTTAATTATCTGAATTTTATTTAATGATTTTAAATTCTTTATACAATATAAACAAAATTTATTTTTAGACGGTAATTTTATAAATTCAAATTGGAGAATGAAATATTTATGCAAGAAAATAATCCAAAAGAGCAAATCCGAAATGATAATGATGAAGATACTATAACCGGTTTACCTTACAAAGTAATATTATTTAATGACGATGTTCACACTTTTGAAGAAGTTATAACGCAATTAATTAAAGCGGTAAAATGCAGTTTTGAAGAAGCGAGGAATTTTGCTTTTGAGACTCATGTAAAAGGAAAAGCAGTTGTCTATTTTGGTACTATCGGTGATTGTCTAAAAGTGACTTCAATTTTAGAAGAAATTGAACTCCACACTCAAATTTTATCTTAAGCTATTCAATTAAAAGACTATAACTCAGAAATTAGATAAATTATGTTCAAGCAGATAATATGATTATATTTCAAACCCAAATTATCAATAGCTTATTTAAAGAGTGAGTATATGCAAATTGGATTAGTTGGATTGCAGTATTCTGGAAAAACAACTCTATTCCATACACTTTCTAGTTCTAGTTCACAATCACACACACAAAAAGATGAAGCATCGGTTGAAGTAGTTAAAGTACCCGATGAACGTCTTAATAAACTTACTTCAATTTTCAATCCTAAAAAACAAATTAATGCAACAATTGAAGTTTTTGATATACCTGGACTTCGAATGTCGGAGGATAATAAAGTAAAAATTACTACTGGATTTCTTTCGAGTGTTAGAAATAATGATGCTCTATTTTATATTATCCGTTCCTTTAATGATATATCAGTTCCTCATCCTATGAATTCTATCAATCCACTTCGGGATATAGAATTTTTGGAGACTGAATTTCTTTTGTCTGATCTTTCATTTCTAGATAGCAGATTAGAAAAAATCAAAAAAGAAATTCTTAAATCAAAAGAAGAAAAATTAAAACGTGAAATGCCTTTAATTGAAAAATGTTATGCTCATTGCGAAAAAGAATTACCACTACGCATGTTACACCTTGATGAAAATGAACACAAATTACTTTCCGGATATCAATTACTAACATTAAAACCGCTTGCAATAGCAATTAATTTTGATGAGGATTCAATTAGTAATGTTGAAAACATTGTTGAAGGTATTAAATCTAATATAATTAAATCTGGAGCAGCTGTAATCCCGTTTTTTGCTAAGATAGAATTAGAACTTTCTAAACTCAATAATGAAGATCAACAAGCATTTATGGATGATTACGGGATTAAGGAATCTGCATTAAGTAAAATTCTACGTACTTCATATAATATTTTAGGACTGCAGTCTTTTTTTACCGTTGGAGAAGATGAATGCCGTGCATGGACAATTAAAAAGAATTTTAATGCACAGCAAGCTGCTGGAGTAATACATACAGATTTTTTCAACCGGTTCATACGAGCTGAAGTAGTTGGCTACGATGATTTTATTAAGCACGGCTCATTCAGTAAAGCCAAAGAAGCTGGTGCCTGGAGACTTGAAGGAAAAGAATATATTGTAAAAGATGGTGATATATTAAATATTCGTCACAATTAGTAGGAGTTTTTATGCTTAATAATGCAATTGATGGTTTAGCCCCGGCTACATTGTGGAATCGTTTTTATGAAATAAGCCAAATACCGCGCCCATCAAAACATGAAGAGAGAATTAGATTATATCTTAGAAACTTTGCCGGTAAAAATAATCTTGAAATGCAAGAGGATGAATCCGGTAATATTGTTATAAACATACCTCCTAAACCCGGTTTCGAAAAAGTACCAGCAGTTGTTTTACAGAATCATGTTGATATGGTTTGTGAAAAGAATAAAGATAAAAATCATGATTTTAATAACGATCCAATAGAATTAATTAGAGATGGAGATTGGATAAAAGCTAATGGGACAACTCTTGGGGCTGATAATGGAATTGGTGCAGCAGCAGCTTTAGCAATCGCAACTGATTATACTTTTAATCACGGTCCACTTCAATTATTATTTACCGTGGATGAAGAAACCGGTTTGACCGGCGCAAATAATCTTAAAAAAGGTTTTATTGATGGGAAATATTTGTTAAATCTTGATACTGAAGAAGATGGTTATTTTTATGTTGGGTGTGCTGGTGGAATGGATACAGTTGGAACTTTAAAATTGGAATATGAGAATGTAAAAGATGGATATATGCCTTATTTACTTTCCATTTCTGGTTTAAAAGGTGGTCATTCTGGAATTAATATAAGTGAAAGAAGAGCAAATGCAATTCGTATTTTTGCTTTGTTACTGGAACGTTTGAAAATTTATGATTATAGTATTCAATTTTTAAATGGGGGGTCAAAAAGAAATGAAATACCGCGAGAAGCGGAAGCAGTGATAATGATTAATCCTAATGATGAAGCTAATATCAGAGAATTAATCAATACATTCTCTCTAGAGATTGTTTTAGAATACAGAGATCAGGATCCTAGTATTAAAATAACATTTGAGAAAAAAAATGGTGAACAAATTTCAAATGTATTTACTAAATATTTCTCGGATAAAATTATAAATATTCTTTTAGCAATTCCTCACGGTGTTATTTCTATGAGTTCTTCAATTCCGGGATTAGTCGAAACCTCAACTAATTTAGCAACAGTAGTTATTGATAATGATTTTATTCGTATTGGAACAAGCCAGAGAAGTTCTATAGAATCGGCTAAAAGAAATATTGCTGCATCCGTTAAATC
>CAYXKL010000043.1:0-20479 GCA_964464825.1 uncultured Melioribacter sp.
GATTAGGAGATGGTCCAGCTGGAATTGCATTGAACCCCAAACCGAGAAATTTTCATAATGCTGAAGGTTGGACAAATGGCAATTCAATTGAAGGAATATACAAAACTCTGCAAGAAGGGATTATTGCGAGAGGAATGGCTGCTTACGAATATTTATCACCTTTGGATCGATTCAGTATAATCCATTATATAAGAACATTTAGTGAATTTCCTCAAATAACAGATTCTCAGATTAATAATCTCAATTCTACTTATAATCTTAGTGCCGGGATAGTGAAATCAAATAACATTCCTATTTCAAAAGCTTCATATAAAGTTATTGAAGAAAATAATATTACTAATGAATTTGTCCAGAAAATGATGGTAACAATATTAAAAGATGGCTTCTCTGAGGGAGCAAAAATATTAAAAGATAACTCATATAATATCGAAAATGTAATAATCAGTTATTTAGAATTAAAAGATAAATCATTCAATAATTTTTCAAATGTTGTTAAAATTGCTCCATTGACCTATGGTTATAAACCTTCAATATTGCTGATTTCTTCTGAAGAGCTTAAAAAGTTATATGATTTTATAACTTTAAAATTATCTAAAAATCAAGAATGAAAAAAAATTATATCAAAATAGTATTTTATTTGATTATAATAGGTTACAGTATTCACTCGAATAATATTACAGCTCAGTCTACCATTGAAGTCGGTGTAGAGGAAAAATTAGGTAATCAACTTCCATTAGATCTGCAATTTGTCACTAGCGAATCGGATACAATTACATTACAACAACTTATTGATAAACCCGTGCTCCTAGCATTTGTGTATTATGAATGCCCGGGTATCTGCAGTCCTATGCTTAATGAGTTATCATGGACGATTGATAAAATTCAGTTAGAACCGGGAGAGGATTTTAAAGTGATAACTCTAAGTTTCGATAATAGAGAAACACCGACGATTGCTGCAAAATGGAAGAAAAATTATCTGCAAACTTTAAAACGAAATTTTAATGATTCAGATTGGATATTTTTAACCGGTGATAGTACAAACATAAAAAAACTTACGGAAGCAGCCGGTTTTTATTATAAAAAAAGTCAAGATGATCAGTATATTCATGCCGGTACAATTCTTACCATCTCTCCGGAAGGGAAGATTTCGCGTTATTTATTCGGTACATCTTTCAATCCTTTTGATGTAAAGATGGCGTTAATTGATGCTAAAGCCGGTAAAACAAATCCAACTATAACTAAGGTTTTAGAATTTTGTTTTAGTTATGATCCAGAGGGGAGACAATATACCCTTAACGTAACTAGAATTATCGGTTCAATAATGTTATTAGGTGTCGGATTATTTTTAGTCGTTTTAGTATTTAAGAAAAAGAAAACAAATCAGAATGAGGAGTTGAAGTAAATGGTAAACGGTTCAGTCACCGTTGATGAGAGAAATTTCTATCAGCAAAGTACTAATAAATATAAGGGAATACTTTCCTGGCTTCTAACAACTGATCATAAACGAATCGGGTTGATGTATGGAGTTACAATTTTATTCTTCTTTTTAGTTGGTGTTTTGCTTGGTGTTTTAATGAGACTTGAACTTATTGCACCCGGGAAAACATTGATGGAAGCCCAAACTTATAATTCATTATTTACACTACACGGTGTGATAATGATTTTCCTTTTTATTATTCCAGGTTTACCGGCAATCTTTGGAAATTTTTTCTTACCAATTCAAATTGGTGCACGAGATGTTGCTTTTCCAAGATTAAATCTATTGTCATATTATATTTATATAGTGGGTGCAATACTTGCATTGCTTTCAGTTGTGTTACCGGGTGGTGCTATTGATACCGGATGGACATTCTACATTCCTTACAGTGTAAGAAGCAATACAAATGTTTCTTTACCATTACTTGCAGCTTTTATACTTGGATTCTCATCAATATTAACCGGATTAAATTTTATTACAACTGTTCATCGATTACGCGCACCCGGAATGTCATTTTTCAAAATGCCCCTTTTTGTTTGGGCTACTTATGCAACTGCGTGGATACAGATTATCGCTACTCCGGTTGTAGGAATAACGATTGTTTTAGTTATACTGGAAAGACTATTTGGAGTTGGAATTTTTGATCCGGCTCTTGGCGGCGATCCGATTTTATTCCAACATTTATTTTGGATCTATTCCCACCCGGCAGTTTATATAATGATTTTACCCGCCATGGGTGTTGTTTCGGAAATTATTCCAACATTTTCCCGAAGAACAATTTTTGGTTATACAGCTATTGCTATGTCATCTTTGGCAATAGCTTTTGTCGGCTATTTAGTATGGGCACATCATATGTTTACAAGCGGAATGAGCGATACATCAAGATGGATTTTTTCTCTACTAACATTTATTGTGGCTCTACCAAGCGGAGTGAAAATTTTCAATTGGGTTGCAACTATGTATAAGGGTTCTATTGATCCTAAGCCGCCTTTCTTATGGGTAATGGCTTTCATCTTTTTATTTTCAATTGGTGGTTTAACCGGTTTAGTTCTTGGGTCGCTTGCAACTGATATACATGTACACGATACATATTTTGTTGTTGCACATTTTCATTTTGTAATGTTTGGCGGCACCGGTACAATATTTTTTGCAGCACTTCATTATTGGTTTCCAAAAATGTTCGGAAGATTATACAATGATAAACTTGCTGTTATTGGTGTAGCTGGATTTTTTGTCGGATTCCTAATGCTCTATTTCCCAAAATTTATAATGGGATATATGGGAATGCCAAGAAGATATTATGACTATCTACCTGAATTTGCTCAATTGCAATTTATTTCAACTATTGGTTCCTGGATATTAGCTACTACAATATTTTTTATAGTTGGTTATTTAATTCATGCTATGATTAAAGGGAAAAAAGCTACATCAAATCCGTGGGGAGGAGTCACACTCGAATGGCATATTTCATCACCGCCACCTATGGAAAATTTTCATACTATACCAAATATTAAACATGAACCTTATGATTTCAGCCAGCTTAAGGAGATGAAAAATGAGTAATCATAATGAAGCTGTGGCAATAAATCATATCCATCGTGATGATGTTGGCTCAAAAATGGGAATGTGGTTATTCCTATTTACCGAAGTTCTTTTGTTTGGCGGAATGTTTTTAGTTTATGCTGTTTATCGCTATCAATATCCTGATCAATTTCACTTAGCCGGGATGGAATTAAACACCGGTATTGGTACATTGAACACCATCATACTTTTAACAAGCAGTTTAACAGTTGCACTTTCTATTGCTGCCATTCAAAAGAAAAATAAATTTTTATCAATACTTATGTTATCGATTACATTGCTCTTTGCTTTTATGTTTATGGTTAATAAATATTTTGAATGGTCCGCAAAATTTTCTCATGGTATCTATCCGGGATCTGAAGAATTGCTTAATCTTCCGAACGGACAAATTTTATTTTACGGCCTATACTATGTTATGACCGGTCTGCACGGTTTGCATGTTCTTATTGGAATAATATTACTTTCAATTATGCTATATCTTGTAGTTAAAGAAAAAATTACACACGATAATTATTCTAAACTTGAAAATTCCGGATTGTATTGGCACCTTGTAGATCTGATATGGATTTTCCTTTTCCCGTTATTCTATTTAATTCAATGAGGAATTAATGCACGAAGAAAATACTAAACATACAGCGCACCCAAGTTACGGGACATTTGTTCTTGTTTGGCTCTCTTTACTGGCTTTTACTTCAATTACTGTTACAATTGCCGGGGTAAGTTTAGGAAGATTTACTTTATTTGTTGCTTTGCTAATAGCTGCAATTAAATCCGCATTAGTAATCAATATATTCATGCACATTAAATTCGAAGAAAAGATATTTAAAGTTTTTATTGCTTTAAGCGGATTTACCTTATTAGTCATTTTTATATTAACTTTTTTTGATTTTCTATATCGTTGAGGTTTTTAAATGTCGCCAGCTCCAACACAGCATGTTGAAACTGTAGATTTTGTAATGTTATATATTGTGGGCATTTCTGTGATTCTTCTTTTAGGAATCACAATTGTAATGGTCTACTTTGTATTTAAGTACAATAGAAAGAAAGGGCATCAACCGGTTGATATACATGGTAATCTTTGGTTAGAGATTATTTGGATTGCTATTCCAACAATTTTAGTTCTTTCAATGTTCTATTTCGGTTATACCGGTTTTAGAGATTACAGAAGCGTTCCCAAAGATGCTTATCTAATTAAAGCTACAGCAAGAATGTGGGCTTGGGAATTTAATTATGATAATGGGAAAAAAATTGATACCCTTTATGTTCCTCAAAGTGTACCTATAAAAGTTGAACTAATATCTTTGGATGTAAATCATTCACTGTACATTCCGGCTTTTCGTATTAAGGAAGATGTGATTGTCGGTAGAACAAATTATCTTTCATTCAAAGCTGATGAAATTGGTTCTTATGATATTGCATGTGCAGAGTATTGCGGATTAAACCACTCAATGATGTATTCAAAAGTAAAAGTTCTTCCTAAAGATGAATTTTATAAATGGCTTAATGAAAAAACTGATACTTTAAGTAAATGAGCAACTAGTGATTAAAGTTAGAAATTATATTAATCTTTTGGTAGAACTTTGCAAAGTGCGTATCACTTTTTTTGTTGCTATTTCTACTTTTGTAGGATTTATACTTCATTCAGGAAATATTTCACTGCAGATTATTCTTCCTTCTTTGGGAGTTTTTATTTTAGCAAGCGGTTCATCTGCGTTAAATGAATATCAGGAGCGAAAAGCAGACGGTTTGATGAAAAGAACAAAACATAGACCTATTCCTTCCGGTAGGATTTCTGCAATGTCAGCTTTATTGTTATCAATAACATTTTTGCTATTGGGTTTAATCTTGATCTATTTTTCATCAAATATTACTGCAATGTTATTAGGAGTTTTGGCAGTAGTTTGGTACAACCTGATTTATACACCGCTCAAAAAAAAATATGTTATGGCTGTCGTGCCGGGATCATTAATCGGTGCAATACCGCCGGTTATAGGATGGGCTGCTTCGGGCGGCAATCCATTTGATTTCCAAATACTTGCAGTTGCACTTTTCTTTTTTATCTGGCAGATACCTCATTTTTGGTTACTGCTTTTAATTCATGGTGAAGATTACGAAGCTGCCGGTTTTCCAACTTTAACACGTAAATTTTCTGATTTTCAATTGAGCAGAATTACTTTTATATGGATTGCCGCTTTAGCAACAAGTTGTTTATTGATACCAATTTTCAACATAGCATCCAATATCTATTCATTAATAGCAATGATCTTTTTTGGTCTTTGGTTATTATGGGAAACTAAATTTTTACACGGCAAAGTACTGGAAAAAATATTTTTTAGAAAAGCATTTATCAGCATCAATATTTACGTTTTAGCAATTATAATAATTTTATCAATTGATAAACTTTTACTTCAAGAATTTTAACGGTTGGTGATATGGATTTTTTAGACAATCTTGTTTTACCGCAATCGGCACATCATATGCAGCTTTTAAAATATCTGCTGGTGCTTACATATATTTTATTGATACCGTATTTAAGTGTTTTATTCGGATCACTTTTGTTATCAAAATATTTTGAAAGAAAAGCAGCAAAAGATTCTAATAATAAATTTTACAGCTTTGCAAAAGAACTGATAGATCAAATTACATTTAATAAAAGCGTATCGTTTGCACTTGGAATTGTTCCTATGATAAGCGCTGCTTTCTGTTATGCTCAGTTGCTTCATTTAACAGATTCAATTGTACCAGAAATTATTTTACTTTCAGTATTACTGTTTATTATATCGTTAATTCTAATTTATACATATAAATACACTTTCCACTTAAAAGACATTTTTGAGTTTGCATCTGTAAAAACAAATTCAAACGAAGAGTATCTTAAAGAAATTGAATCATATACATCAAAGACTTCATCTCTGCACAGACGTTCAGGCATTTATGGTCTAATTTTGCTAGCCTTTACTATTTATATCTTCATCGGTTCGATACAACTCGCTGGTAATAAGTCTGCATGGGAATTAAACAATAATTTATTTGGCATCATCTTATCTTTCCAAACAATATTTTATTTCTTACAGTTTATAGTTGCATCATTAGCTATAACGGCTGCATTAATTCTCTACAAATACTTTAGAGCTAACACTGAAATTACCGGAAAGAGTAGTGAATATTTAGATTTTATTAAACATTTTTCATTAAACCTCGGATTAGTAACAACAATAATTCTTCCATTGTTCGTTGTTATAAATGTATTATTAAAACCAGATGATTCATATTCTTATGATGTATTCGGTTATGCTTTATTGGCAATGATAGTTCTTCTTTATATTGCTGTACTTTATTATGTAATGATTAAAGAATCAAATGTAAAATTCAGTTCATTGATTATTTATCTTTTTGTAATTGTTTTTGCATTTATAATAATCAAGGATCAATACGCATTTGATACATCAACAAAAAAACAGTTTGTGTTATTAGCTTCAAATTATGAAGCGTATCAGCAGAAAGTTAAAGAAGAATTTGGACTTGCAGTTGAAACGATAAGCGGAGTTGATATTTATAATGGTAAATGTATTGCTTGCCATCAGTTTGATAAAAAACTTGTCGGTCCGCCTTACAATGAAACCTTACCTAAATACGATGGAAAGAAAGATGCTTTGATTCAATTCATTCTTAATCCGGTTAAAGTTAATCCTGATTATCCAGCAATGCCAAGTCAAGGATTAAAACCAAAAGAAGCAGAAGCAATTGCTGATTATTTGTTATCCACATATAAAAAATAAAATCATAAATTAGTTTTATTGAAGGGGAAGTTGTATAACTTCCCTTTGTTATTTTAAAAAATGAAATGCTAACAGTACTCGAAGCACTAAAACTCGCAACCGAATATTTTGAAAAGAAAGAGATAGAATCTGCCAGAATGAATGCAGAACTTCTTCTAGCTCATCTTCTAAATTGTAAGAGACTGGATCTATATTTGAAATTTGATAGACCGCTTAATCAAAAAGAGATTGATGATTTCCGAGAATTAATTGCCCGGAGAGGAAAATATGAACCGGTTCAGTATATTATCGGTTATGAAGAATTTTATGGCTACAGATTTTTAGTTGATAAATCAGTTTTAATACCGCGTCCCGAAACGGAAATACTTGTTGAAACCATAATTAATAAATATAACAGATCGGAAAAATTAAATGTTCTTGATATAGGTACGGGTAGCGGTAATATTGCAATATGTCTGAAAAAGAATTTAAGTATTGAAAATCTTGATGCTGTTGATATATCCAGCGATGCTGTTAATTTAGCTATTCGAAATGCGGAATTGAACGATGTGCATGGAATCAATTTTATCCAGCAAAATATTTTTAATGAATTTACACCAAAGTATTATTATGATTTGATTGTTTCAAATCCACCTTATATTTCATCTGAAGATTATAAAAATCTGCAGAATGAAATTCTGAACTTTGAGCCCAAAGAAGCTTTAACTGATAATTATGACGGTTTGGAATATTATCGGCGCATAATAGATTTCAGTAAACAGCATCTCAAAAAAAGTGGTAATCTTTTTTTTGAAATTGGGAAAGATCAATCCATAGCAGTTAAAAAAATGATGATGGAGACTGATTTTATTAATATTGAAATTGTTAAGGATTATCAGCAGATTGATAGAGTAATTATGGGTGAAAAAAAATGAGAGCATTAGTTCAAAGAGTTTCCGAGGCATCGGTTGAAATATCTTCTGAAAATTATTCTGTATCAATTAAAAAAGGGATGGTAATTCTGCTTGGTGTAAAAGAAGATGATACTGAAGAAGATATGATTTTTGTTGCAGATAAATGTTCAAATCTGCGGATTTATGATGACGATAATAATAAGATGAATCTTTCTCTAAAAGATATTGATGGAGAAGTACTTATAATTTCTCAATTCACTCTATATGGTGATGCACGAAAAGGAAATAGACCGAATTTTACAGATGCGGCTAAACCAGAATTGGCTGAATCACTTTATAATATGTTTGTTGAAAGAATGAAATTTAATCTTGGTGATGATAAAGTTAAATCCGGAATTTTTGCTGCTATGATGTTAGTTAAAATTTATAATGACGGACCTGTTACAATTTTAGTGGAATCAAAAATATGACCACTCCCTTTTTTCTCCCCTCTTAATAAGTAGGAGATTTATGGGATGTTAAGAAGGAATTAATTTGCATTCAACAATTTTGATTTTTATGGATGGCGTTGGTATTGGTAAAAAAGATTATAAGTATAATCCTTTTTTCAAATACGGGTTTAATACTTTTACAGAAATATTCGGTGAAATTCCATCATTAGAAAATCAAAAACTTAAATCGAAAGACGCTTACTTATTTCCAGTAGATGCAAGTATGGGTATACCGGATATACCTTTAAGCGGAACGGGACAAACTTCCATCTTTTGCGGTGTTAACGCGCCTAAAATTTTAGGTCATCATTTCGGACCATATCCATATTCTACACTTGTTCCAATCATTAAAGAAAAAAATATTTTTAGAGAGTTTAAAAAAAGAAGGATGAAAGTTTCTTTTGTTAATGCTTATCCAAAACAATTTTTCCAGTATATAAATTCCGGTAGAAGAAGATTAAGTGTTACTACACTTAGTTGTTTATTGAGTGGAATAAAATTAAATAAAATTGAAGAACTTAGACGCGGTAAAGCACTTGCTGCTGATATTGACAATATTCATTTTGTCCAAAAGATGAAATATAAACTTCCAGTATTGAAACCGGAAAAAGCTGCAGAAAGATTATTAAAAATTGCTTCTAAAAATCACTTATCAGTATTTGAAATTTTTCATACTGATCATTTTGGACATGGCAGAGCGCTTGAATATCTTGAACACTCGATTAAAGTATTAGATAGCTTTCTGTTTAATACAATTAAAGGATTGACCGAAAATATGACTTTAATTGTCTGTTCTGATCACGGCAACTTTGAGGATTTGTCAATAAAAATGCATACACTAAATCCGGCATTGGGTATGGCATTCGGGAAAAACTCGAAAGTGCTGGCAAAAAAAATTAAAAAACTATATCACATCAAACCAGCAATAATGGAGATGTATGTGTGAGTAGTCATCCGCTCATAAAATTCATTTTGTTTTTTATCTGCGGTATCATCCTCCAAAAAATATTTCAACCGGCTAGTACAACACTTCTTTATTTTATCGTCCCATTATTAACATTAGCAGTAGTGTTTTCTTTTCTCAGAAAAAATAAAGATAACACACTAACAAGTTTTCTATCTATACTGTTAATAACTATTTGTTCAATGTTTCATTACTCCCAATTTAAAAATGAAAAAGCTGTTTATCCTTTCAATTCTCAAAAAGTTTCTAATGTAGTTGTATATGGAAAAGTTAATAATATAGAGCTGATTAAAGAAGAGAGAATCGTTTTCAATATCGAAACAGATTCTATAATTATAAATGAGAAGACAATCCCTATAAAATTATCACTAATTGCTTCTCTTCGTGATAATATCTCGCGTGTGAATTCAAAATATGAGGAAATTGGTGTTGGCAATTATGTGGTATGCAGAGGAAATATTTTCAGAGCGAGAAATGAGAGAAATCCCGGTGAGTTTGATTACGAAGAATATATTCAGCAGCGAGGATTTGCCGGACTACTTATTGTTAATAATTCCGATGATGTTAATATAACTAACAAAGAGATTGAAACATTCGGTAATACTGTATTTGAAATTAGAAAAGCAATAGATGAAAAAATTCTAACGCTTCACAATAAAACTACGGGTGGTTTTTTACGCGGACTTTTACTTGGCGATAGAAGTATGATTCAATACGAAATCGAAAATGAATTTGTCAATGCCGGTGTTGTACATGTTCTTTCTGTTTCGGGTCTGCACGTAGGATTTATAATTCTAATTTTCATATTTCTATTTAAGCGTTTCAATGTATATACAAGATTCACTTTAACATTCATCGGACTGCTTTTTTATGTAATCATTACATATTTCCAAGCACCTGTAACTCGTTCTGCAATTATGGGACTTGCACTTCTATCTGCACCGTTATCCAATAGAAGTTCGAACAATATAAATTCTTTAAGTTTAGCAGCATTAGTAATCCTTTTATTCAGACCGGACGATTTATTTGATCCCGGTTTTCAACTTTCATTTTCAGCAATCTTTGCAATAATTGTATTATATCCGCCATTCAGTAAATTCATTTATAATCTGAAAATAAAATTTACATTACTCAAAGACATACTTTTATTTTGTGCAGTATCATTAGCAGCTCAGATAGGAACAATCCCTTTTACACTTGTATACTTTCATAAGCTCTCTATAGTTGCTCTAATAGCAAACATTTTTGTAATTCCATTAAGTGGTTTTGTTGTTGGTCTCGGTATATTTACAATATTTATCGGTATTTTTTCAAATTGGTTAGGATTGATATTCTCTTCATCAAATGAACTGCTTACTTATTTATTATTTTATATTGTTGAGCTATTCGGTAAACTTAAATTTTCTTTCATCCCCATCAATCAATTCTCACTTTACGATGGAATAATTTTTTATGCTGCTCTAATATTTATTTATGCAGTATGGAATAAATTAACAAAGTATACTGTAAAACTTATTGTAATTATACTATCAATATTTTTGCTCGCTGTTTTGTTTCCGCTTGATAATAATGATCTTCTTGAAGATAATAAATTGAGTGTTGCAGCTATTGATATAGGTCAAGGTGATTCTTTTCTAATTAAATTTCCTAATGGACAAACAGCATTAATAGATGGGGGAGACGCAACTAAATATTTTGATAATGGTGAACGTGTAATTAAACCGTTTCTTCAAAGAATGGGAATTGATAAGATTGATTACGGATTCATTTCTCATGTTGATGGTGATCATTATCGGGGTATGGTGCATTTAATCAAATCAGGTATTATAAAATTAATCTACAAACCTAAATTAGATTCCTCATTAGCTAAAGACGTTGAGCTGGAATCTATTATAAGGCAGACTGATACACCGATAAGATATTATGGAAAAGATATTTTGAAAATTGGTAATACACGAATATATATTCTTAATGATACGCTAAGTAGAATTACAGAATCATTTGAGACAAATGATAAAAGCGGTCTACTTAAAATAGTTTATGGATCAACATCATTTCTTTTCACCGGAGATTTACAAACAAAAGCAGAACGATATTACTCTGAGATTTATAGAAACTTTTTAAAGAGTGATGTATTGAAAGCCGGTCATCATGGAAGTAAAACCAGCACAAGTGAAATATTCCTTAAAGAAGTTGATCCTAATAGTGTTATTATATCGTCTGGTATCTTAAATAGATTTAATCACCCGAGTCCGGAAGTTATTGAACGGCTCAAGCGGTGGAATATTGAAATACTAAGAACAGATCTTTCCGGTGCTGTTATAATGAAATCAGATGGGTACTCAATTAAAAATATAAATTGGAAAAAGCCAGTAAGTGGATTTATATTGTGAACCAAAACTTTTTATGTAAATGATTTTTCAAGAAAACTACTCACTAAAACACCTCAACACGTTTGGCATAGAAGCCAAAGCAAAATTCTTTATTGAATTAAATTCTGAAATTGAACTAACCTATTTCATTAAAACCGAACTTTATAAATTCAAAAATGTTTTAATACTCGGAAGCGGTAGTAATATTCTTTTTACTAAGGATTACGATGGATTGGTAATCAAATACTCAGCTAAGGGAATTGATATTTTATCTGAAGATGAAAACGAAATTATAATAAATGCATCAGCCGGAGAAATTTGGGACAATCTTGTTAATTACTGCGTAAAAAATAATTACTATGGAATAGAGAATCTATCATTAATCCCGGGTACAGTTGGTGCAGCACCAATCCAAAATATTGGCGCATATGGAGTAGAATTAAAAGATTGTTTAGATTCTCTGGAAGGGTATTCTTTAAATAATGGTGATAAAAAAGTATTTAATAAAGATGAATGTCGGTTTGGTTATCGCGACAGCATTTTCAAAAGTGAGTATAAAAATAAAATATTGATAACAAGTGTTATCCTGAAATTAAGTAAGAAAAAGAGTTTTAACCTTACTTACCAGGGGTTAGCTGCCGAGCTTAAAAATATAAATGAAAATGAAATAACAATTGAGCTGGTTAGTGAAATCATTAAGAAGATTCGAAGATCAAAACTTCCTGATACAAATATACTTGGCAACTCCGGCAGTTTTTTCAAGAATCCCGAGATAAGCAAAGAACAATTTTTATCGCTTCATCAAAAGAATCCCGATTTAGTTTTTTATCGAACAATTGATAATAAATACAAAATACCGGCTGCATGGCTAATAGAAAAATGCGGTTATAAAGGTAAACGTATTGGTAATGTTGGCACTTATGAAAAACAAGCATTGGTTATTGTTAATTACGGAAATTCAAAAGGTTCAGAAATAAAAGAGTTTGCAGATAAAATTTTGGATGATGTTTCTAAGAAATTTGGGATAAATTTAGAATACGAAGTGAATATTATTTAACATAAATCTATAAGGTGAATTATGGATCTACTCATATCAGTAATTGGTTTAGGATTGATCTGTTATTTTGTTTTACTCCTCGGCGGTACACGGTTAGCTATTAGGAAAGGATTCAATGCACAAGTAATGTTTTTTACAGCACTACTTCTCCCGCCTATTGCATTGATTATTGTTCTTTTTATTTACGGAAGAAAAAATGTTGAGCGCGATGAAAAAAATACTTTTACCAACATCATTTGGGAAGTTACGCAGCCATTTATAGATCTCGCTCACACATCGCGTGCTCTACTTGGATTAAATATTTCCTACATTCTTGAAGGGTTGACTTATTTCGGTGTAGTTGGTCTTCTTGCAATTTATTTCAATGAATATATTAATCTTGATGATATCCGTGCCGGTAATATGGTTGGTGTTCTTACCGCTGGAATAACTTTAAGTATGCTCTTTCTTGGTGCTACTGTTGATATTGTAGGTGTTCGTAAAGCACTCCTTTATGCACTTTCTTTTATGTTTTTTGGCAGAATACTTCTTTCAATTGCTCCTCAAATTGGAACACCCGGACTTTGGAATTCAGGACATATTTATGCAATGCTCGGTATTCTTGGAATTGTTATCGGTTATGGAATGTACCAGCCGGCGGCGTATGCTGCTGTTAAAAAATTTACAACAGAGAACACTGCAGCAATGGGTTATGCAATGCTTTATGCCCTGATGAACCTAGGCGGTTATTTACCCGGATTAATTTCTCCTCCTATCAGAAGAGCTTCAGGAATTCTTGGTGTCTTCTGGGTTTATGTTGCGCTTACCGTTGCTGGACTTGTAGTCGTCTATTTTATAATGACAAAAAAAGCCGTTGCAAAAGCTATTGATGAGGCATCTAAAGAAAAAAATGAGAGCCAAAAGGAAGATGAAGATGTTCTTTCTAAAATGACTGCAAAAGAAAAATTAAAATTTTATTTAAAGAATTTTCCATTAAAAGATAAACGATTTTTATTCTTCATTTTTATTTTAATTCCGGTGCAGACATTGTTTGCACATAACTGGTTAACAATTCCTCTCTACACTAGCCGTGCTTTCGATGGATTTGTTCAGGATAACTTTGAATTTTTTGTAAATCTGAATCCAATATTAATTTTTGTACTAACACCAATGATTGCCGCTCTTACATCCAAGAAAAATGCTTATACAATGATGATCATCGGAACATTTGTTATGGCATCCCCAACTTTTATTTTAGTTATGGGACCGGGAATGGGCACTCTGTTAGCTTACTTGATTATAATGACTATTGGTGAAGCAATGTGGCAGCCGAGATTTCTACAATGGGTTGCTGAAATTGCACCTAAAAATATGACCGGTATTTATATGGGCATTGGACAGTTCCCATGGTTCTTAACAAAAGTTGTTACTAGTTTATACTCTGGATGGTTTTTGATGCAGTACTGTCCATCAGATACCCCACCTTCTCAAATGAACACTGAATTGATGTGGCTGATTTACGGCTTCATTGCTATTATAAGTCCTATTGGATTATTACTTGCAAGAAAATGGATGATGAAAGGATTTAAAACGAAACATAGTTAGTGGTTGGTTGTTAGTAATTTCAATTTATTTATTAAAACAGATATTTATGTTTGAGTGATTGAATATCTAATTAATGTTGGGTCGATCATGTAAGATTAAAAACATTATTATACTGGTAACACCCAAAGCAAAATAAATTTTAGATTAATATTTTATATAAAGCGGGGTATAATATTAATACTGGATATACAAAATTTTTTAAGTTAGAGGTAATCATGAAATCTATTGCCAGATTTACACTAATTTTGTTTTTGTACAGTTCATTTGCACTAGCACAAGTAAAAGAATTTACATTTGATCAATCTAACAATCCCTGGCATGAAATAAGAAAAGAGAGGATCGAAAAACTTTTACCCATTGCCATGAAAGAAGCCGGGATTGATTCGTGGATTGTTATTTGTCGTGAGAATGATAACGACCCGCTTGCAATTCATGTTGGTGGAGAAAATGCCGGTGGAACAGCTGCGTTCTTATTCTTTCTTCAGGGAGATAAAGTCTATTCAGTTGCAATTTCTCCGCAAGGCGAAGCAAAAGCTTTGAAAGATATCGGGCTTCAAAACGAAGTGATTGAAATAGAAAGATTCTCATCAGTTTGGATAGAAGTTAAAAAGCAAATTGAGCGGTTTAACCCGATAAAAATTGGTATCAATTGTTCACCACGGAATATCTCGGATGGGCTTTCATATTCTCAAAGAATTGAAATGGCAAATGAATTAGGACCAGAAATCTCAGCAAAATTTATTTCATCAGATCCAATTGTGTTAAACTGGCTCTCTATTAAACTTCCGGCAGAAATTGAAATCATGAGAAAAGCTGCACTTCTTACCGAGCAGATTCAAATTGAAGCTTACAAAACAATCATTCCAGGTAAGACAAAAGATTCTGATGTTGCAAAGTTCATTAAGAAACGAATGAAAGAACTCGGAGTTGAAGATGCATGGCAGCCAAATCAAAATCCGAATGTAAATTCAGGTATTGACAGAGGGCATTCGCATGCGACCGATAAAGTAATTCAACCGGGCGATTTTATTCAAACAGATCACGGAATAAAAGTTTATGGAATTTGGGTAACAGACATTCAAAGATTTGCTTATGTATTAAAACCCGGTGAAAAAGAAGCACCAAAAGATGCTCTCAAAAAATGGGATAATGCCAAACGTGGAAGTAGAATTGTTCTCGAAACAATCAAACCGGGAATCGAAGGGTTTTATATTGATAAAGCTCAACGCGATTGGATGAAGCAAGTCGGCTCGTTACCGGTAATGTGGAGTACGGGTCACCCCGTTGGATACTGGGCGCATGATATCGGTCCATCACTCGGCGGCGCACAGCGGAATGATAAACCGGTTGGCACTTCTGCTCTTAAATTAAAACCGGGACAAATTTTTGCTTACGATGGTTTCTTCTGTTGGTACATAGATGAAACAAAAACTGATACAAAAACAATCTCCGTTGAAGAAATGGCTGTTGTAACAGAAACCGGCGGAGAGTACTTGATTCCACCACAAGAAAATTTGATTCTTATTCCATCAAAATAATATACTCTTAGAATGTAGATGACAAAGATTTGATTGCTGCAACTAAGTTTAAGTGATAATTGTAGATTATTAAAAATAAATTGAACTTCTGATGAGAAAAAGTTAAATGTCTTTTTTCCATTACACATCTCTTTTTATAATTGTTTTTACTTTGTACGGAATTGCAGTCGGCAGTTATCCGGTATTCAGAATGAACCGGTCAACAATTGCATTGGTCGGTGCTTCTGTATTGATTTTTATTGGCAGTATTTCCCTCGAACAAGCTTATGAATCAATCGATTTGAATACAATACTTCTCCTTTTTTCGATGATGATTATCAACGGCAATTTAAGAATAAGCGGATTTTTTAAGTTAGTAACAGCAAAAATAATTGCTTTTGCAAAATCACCTCAGCAGCTGCTTGCATTAATAATATTTTTTTCTGGATTGCTATCAGCGTTTTTTTTGAATGATACTGTAGTAATTATTTTCACTCCATTGGTAATAGAAGTTACACTTTCTCTAAAAAGAAATCCGATACCATATTTAATTGCACTTGTTACATCGGCAAACATTGGATCATCAGCAACAATTATCGGTAATCCCCAAAATATGATAATTGGTATTTCATCTGGGATTCCATTTGGACAATATTTATATTATCAAGCAATGCCATCATTAGTAGGTTTAACTTTCATTTGGATTATTTTAAAACTGCTGTATAAAAGTGAATTTAATTTAACCCATTTTGAGAAAATTGTATTACCGGATGTTAAACCTTACATACCTCTTCTCATTAAGAGTATTATTTCATCCTCACTAATGATAATTGCATTTTTCGCTGGTGTTTCAATACCGCTTGCAGCTTTCGGCGGTGCAAGTTTATTACTGATAACACGTAGATTGAAACCTGAAAGAGTTTTTTTAGAAGTGGATTGGTCTTTGCTGGTTTTCTTTACTGCATTGTTCGTGGTGACAAAATCAATTGATACTGCCGGACTTGGAAAATTTTTATCTTTAACTCTTGAACCGTTAATAACACAAAGTACAGCATCATTTGCAATTTCATCATCAATCTTAAGTAACATTGTATCAAATGTTCCGGCTGTACTGCTTTATCGACCGATTATTCCGAATTTACCTAACCCAGATCAGGCATGGATGGTTTTAGGTATGGCAACTACCTTTGCCGGTAATTTAACATTGATTGGTTCTGTAGCTAACTTAATTGTAGCTGAATCTGCAAAGAAACATTTTATAAAACTTTCTTTTATGGAATATTTTAAATCGGGTCTCTTAATAACTATATTTTCATTAGCATTTGGAATATTTTGGTTCTCAATAATTTTCTAAACTTTTAGGATGCAATATGAAAATTCTATTTATCTTTTCAATGATTTTATTAACCGTTAATATAAATTCACAAAATAAAGAAGACGAATTAAGGAAGTATGCAAACCAGTTAGCTCAAGAAATTATGATTATTGATACACACATCGATCTGCCGATGAGGTTAAGTTCAAAGTGGGAAGATATATCAAAATCCACAAAAGGAGATTTTGACTATCCACGTGCAAATGCCGGAGGGTTGGACGTGCCATTTATGTCTATCTATGTAGCAGCTCGTTTCGAAGGGAAAGGTGCTAAAAAAGAAGCTGATTCGTTGATTAATATTGTTAATAGAATTGTGAAAAGTCATCCGGATAAATTTGCTTTGGTTGATAAGATTGATGATGTCTATAAAAATTTCAAAGACCGTAAAATTTCTCTACCGATGGGAATGGAAAACGGATCGCCGATTGAGGGTGATATTAAGAATCTAAAATACTTTTACGATAAAGGAATAAGATATATCACACTTGCTCATTCTAAAAGCAATCACATTTGCGATTCGTCTTACGATAAGGAAAGGAAATGGAACGGATTGAGCCCATTCGGTAAAAAAGTTGTTGAAGAAATGAACCGTATCGGGATGATGATAGATGTTTCTCATATTACAGATGATGCTTTCTATCAAGTGATTGAATTAAGTAAAGCTCCGGTAATCGCTTCACATTCATCGTGCAGACATTTCACTCCCGGTTGGGAAAGAAATATGAGTGATGATATGATTAAAGCATTAGCAAAAAATGGGGGAGTGATACAGATTAATTTTGGTTCAGGTTTCTTAAGTCAGGAAATACGCGATCGTGAAAAGAAAGTTTCGAATGATATTAATAATTATCTACTTGAACATAAAATAGAAAAAGGGAGTAAAGAAGCTGATGCGGTATCAGATAAATTCTGGAAAGAAAATCCTACCGGATATGCTGATGTGAAAGATGTTGTTGAGCATATCAACCATGTTGTTAAATTAGTCGGGATTGATTTTGTAGGTATCGGTTCTGATTTCGATGGAGTTGGCGATTCATTACCAACAGGTCTGAAAGATGTTTCGTATTATCCAAACCTGATTTATGAACTACTGAAAGCCGGTTATACAAAGGAAGAGATCGAAAAAATTTGCAGTGGTAATATTTTGAGAGTCTGGTCGCAAGTGGAAAATATGCGTCACAATTTAAATTAATTACCAAATCATAATTTCTTTTATTTCACAGAGTAACACAGAGAAGTCACAGAGTTACATAGTGAGATATTACTCTTCTATCAGTACAGCAGTTCCGCAAGCTGAAACCATAAGCATGCTGCCTTGTCCAATAGTTTCAAAATCAAGATCAACACCAATAACTCCATTACCTCCTAAAGCTGCAGCTTGTTCTTTCATTTCTGCAATAGCAATTTCTTTAGCTTGCCTTAGTTCTTTTTCGTAAGCAGCAGATCTTCCGCCGACTATATCACGAATACCAGCTAAAAAATCTTTGATTATATTAGCACCAAGAATAGCTTCCCCGGAAACTAATCCTAGATATTTGATTACTTTTTTACCTTCAACTGTATTAGTTGTTGTAATTAGCATGTTGCCCTCAGTTAAAAAATTCTTAAGTCTAATATAAAACTCTTTGATATTTTTTCATAAGATTCTCTTACTGGCACTAAATGGTCTGCAAAACTTCAATAAAATTCATTACATTTGGTTAGCAAAAAATCAGTAACGATACTGTTCATAAAAATTCAAGAGAATTTGGACCTAGCAAAACAATACATAATACAGTGCATCATTTCAGCAGCCAACAGCTTACGGCTTAGTTCCGAAAAAATAGAAACTGTTGCCATTCTTCGTGAGAGATTAAATCGTTCGGATAATCTTGCCGATGAAATTAAAAACTTCAAAAAAGTTACAGAACTTTCAAAACTCGGAATAAAATTAGGCGAACTTCAAAATTATATTGAGAGTGGCAAGTTAGATTTTCTTAAACTATCCGATAAATTCAAAGAGCACAGTTATAATCTTGTTCGCGAAATAAATTATATCCTTGATATTGTTACCCCGCAAATGATGAGAAATATTTTTCAGAATTTCGATAATGAAATTATTAATGTAGATCTCACCAAAAGGGATATAACAGAAGAAATAAATAACAAAAACTTAAATGGACTGGCTTTTCCAAAAAGATCGCGTGCTGATGAATTGAAAGAAGCTTTAATCTTTGATGAAATAAATAATGAAACTGGATTCAGTTTTGAAAGTTATGAAGAAAAAGTTCTGCGTCCGATTAAAGATTTGGATTCATTCTTGAATAAAGTTCTAAAATATGAATACACGGAAAGTGAGATAAATAATTATGTGAAAATTATGAATGAGAATGCGGAGTTATCCCAGAAAATAGGATTTGAAATATTATCAAATATGCATAAAGTATTTGCAGTAGGGTTGGATCAGGTAAATCAGAAAAAAATTGCACCGAGTCCAAATGTTATTGAATCGCTCCGCGCATGTCTTATTGTTATTGTAGCTGTTATAAGAGGAAAGGAAGTAGATATAACCAATTATTTAAACCGTGCAGAAAATTTCGGTAAGTCTATTTTACAAACCAAAAAGGTTGTGTAATGGAATTATATGCAGTAATTATGGCTGGTGGCATAGGTTCTAGATTTTGGCCGCGTAGTAAAGAAAGAAAACCTAAACAGCTTATTAGAATCGTTGGTGAAAACACAATGATTCAGGATACAGTTTATAGGTTGAAAGGATTAGTTAAAAACGAAAACATTCTTGTAATAACAAATAAAATTCAAAAACTAAGAGTTATTGAACAACTTCCCGAAATTCCTAAAGACAATATTATAGATGAACCATTCGGTAAAAATACTGCAGCATGTATAGGATTAGCATCAATAATCATCAAACAAAGAAATCCGGAAGCAGTTACAATCACTTTGCCTTCGGATCATTTAATTAAAGATGAAGAAGAATTCCGTAAATGCTTAGCAACTGCGGCAGATTATGCATATCAGAAAAAAGGGTTGGTAACAATCGGAATAACACCAACGCGTCCAGAAACTGGTTATGGTTATATTCAGTTTGATGAAAATTTTGTTCAGAAAGGAATTTATAAAGTTCTAACTTTTGCGGAAAAACCGAACTTAGCTACTGCAAGAAGATTCATTGAGAGCGGCGATTTCCTCTGGAATTCCGGAATTTTTATCTGGCGTGTTGATGTTATTCTTGACCAAATCAAAAAATTCTTGCCTGATTTATCAGATGGATTAAACAAAATTGAAAGTGTAATTAATACTTCAGAATTTGAAAAAGAGTTAGTACAAGTTTATGGTCAGTTGAAAAGTATTTCTGTTGACTACGGCATTATGGAAAAATCAGATATTGT
>CAYXKL010000044.1:0-20411 GCA_964464825.1 uncultured Melioribacter sp.
GTATAAGATATTGCTAGATCAAATTTGTACATAAACCTGAAAAAAGTTTTACAAAGATAAAGATTTGAACAAATCTGTTCAATCTTTTAGACTTGTTAATAAAATATTGATAAACTATCTTTTAATTCAAATTAAAGGGAATTATGAAACTTTTTCTCACATTTATTCTAGCTCTTATTATTGTTGTCGGATGTTCCGCTAATGCAGTAAAAACTGAAGAAAGTGCAAATAAACAAAATCAAGGTATAGTAATTGATCTAAAAAAAATTGCACAAGGGAAATTTATTGACGGTTCGATAGCTGAATCGAAGGGTGAAATTACAGAAGCATTAAAGTACTATAGTGAAGCAGAACAACTCGATCCGAATTCCGGTATCTATTATGCATTGGCAAAAAATTATTACCGTATTAATAAATTATCTTCAGCTCTAGAATATTCTCAGAAATCAGTCCGGGAAGAACCGACTAATAAAGAGTACCTTCATTTACTTGCAACAATTTATACTGCTTCTCGTTTAGATGATTCAGCTTTAGTAACCTATGAAAAAATAATTAATTATGATTCTACCGATGCAACAGCATATTTCCAGCTAGCACAACTTTATGAAAAGAATCGTCCGGTACATTCTAAATTATTATATCGAAAAGTATTAGATATTGTAGGACCTGAATGGAATGTATTGTTACGCTTGATTGATCTAAATGAACGTATGGGTAATATTGAAGAAACAATTCAAACTATTGAAGAATTGATAAGTATAAATCCCTCAGATTTACGTCTTCAAAAATTGTTAATTGAAACTAATTTAAAACGTGGTAACCTAGATAAAGCAGAAAAAATGACTAACGAAGTTTTGTTAAGTTTTCCGGATGATTTAGAATTATTAGAAATGCAAGGTAAAATATTTTTACAAAAAGAAGATTGGCTGAATGCATTCAAATATTACAATAAATTAATTGAAAGAGAAGAAATCAGTTTTGAAAATAAGCTTAGAATTGGCTCAATATTTTTATCTGCTGCAGAAAAAGATTCAAACAATTTGATATTGGCAAAGAAAATTTACAGCCGGCTTTCACAAGATACACTAGATTGGCAGTCAACCGCATATTTGGGCGAGATAGAATATAGATTAAAAAATGATTCAGCTGCAGTTGAATATTTAAATAAAGCAGCAAATCTTGCTGAATGGAATTCACAATTGTGGGTGCGGTTGGGAGGAATACTTTTCGATTCAAAAAAATATGACCAAGCAGTATCAACTATGAAAAATGCCGTTGAAAAATTCCCAAATGACTTTGCAATTAATTTAATCTACGGTTTATCGCTATCGCAATTAAACGAACATTCTCAAGCAAAGATATATCTTGAACGCGCAGTTAATATCAACCCATCTGATATTACTGCATTAACTGCGTTGGGTTTTACATTAAACCAATTAAAACAGTCAGATGAAGCATTAAAATATCTTAACAAAGCTTTGATTCTAAATCCAAAAGATATTCAGACAATTGGAATGGCAGCATTAATTTATGATTCAAAAAAAGAATTTTCTATTTCGGATTCATTGTATAATGAAGCTATGAAAATAGATTCAGTAAATGCACTAATATTAAACAATTATGCATATTCTTTAGCTGAAAGAAAAGTGAAATTAGATGATGCTTTAAGAATGTCCAAAAAAGCTTTAGAAATTGATCCAAATAGTTCCTCTTATTTAGATACAATTGGATGGATATATTTTCAATTGGGAGATTATGAGAAAGCAAAACTAAATATTGAAAAAGCAATAACACTTGATAATAAAAACGGAACTCTTTTGGATCACCTAGGTGATGTTTATTTTAAATTAGGTGATACCGTAAAAGCATTAAAACTATGGCAAGATGCTTATAATATGGATTCAACAATAGAAAACCTTAAATCAAAAATAGAAAAAGGTACACTGTGAAAAAAACAACTAACACTTTTTTATTGATAGCTATTTTATTAGGGATTTATGTGAATGGATGCGCACCCACAAAACCGGTAATTGAAGAAAGAGTATTATCTGCAGATAGATTGATAAAAAAACTTGAAGCTAATAGAAGAAAAATTAAAACATTTCGCGGAACAGGCACTATCACTATAAACACATCTGAAGTAAATGCAAAAAGCAGTTTTGAAGTATTGATTAAAAAACCTGATACTCTAAAAATTTCTTTCTTTGGCCCATTTAATATTGATCTTGCTCAAGCCGTTGTTACATCAAAGGATTTTCTATTTTACGATATTATCAATAATAATGTTTACCGTGGTAACACAAAAAGTAGCGTGATAAAACAAATTATGAAAATCGATATTTCTTTAGATGAACTTATTGATGCCCTTGCCGGTTCTGTTAATTTAACTGATAAATTAAGAACTGAACCAACAAGTATTGAATTAATAAATGATCAGTATAAATTGAATTATGTAGATTCAATAAAATCAATTGTTAAATCATATTATGTCCGGAGTGACGATCTTGCTATAAGTGAAAATTCTGTTATGAATTTAAAAGGGAATAGATTACTGCATGGAAAGTATTCAAGATTTAATTTGTTTGAGGATGTACCCGTTCCTTATGAAATAAATATTGAAAACGCATCTAATAAACAACGTCTTAAACTTGAGTATAGAAATGTTGAAGTAAATATTGATGGCTTTAATTTTAATATTGATTTACCCAGTGATGTAAAAATCATAGAATGGTAAAATTTATTCAGAAAATAATATTTATAGTTTTTATATCGGCAGTATTATTACCGCAGACCCAAGATAGTCTTCATTTAAAGAACCAGCAATTAGATAACATAAAAAAAGAAATCTCACGCCTTGAATCTGAGTTAAGAAATAAATCAGCAAAAGAAAAAGAATCTCTACAAGCATTAGAAAACATAAACCAGCAAAAACTTCTTTTAAATAAATTGATCAATAATTTAATAGAGGAAGAAAATTATCAGCAGTTACAGATAGATGAAACAAACAGTAAAATTCAGCAATTAGAAACAAAAATTAATTTGCTTAAAGAAAAGTATTCAAATTATGTTGTGTGGGTTTATAAAAACCGTGGGTTATCAATGCTCCGCTTTTTGTTAGATGCCGGATCATTTAATCAAACACTTAAACGCTACCAATACCTTCAATATATATCCGAACAGAACAGAAAAACATTATCACAATTAGTAGAAAATAAAAAGGAATTATCAGCTCTAAAGAAAAAGTATGAAAATGAGCTGTCAGAAAAGGAAAATTTAGTATTAAGAAAAGTAAATGAACAAAAAGAATTAGCTAGTAAAGAAACAGAGGGTAAAAAAATATTAAATAATCTTAGGGCTGATCAAAAACTGATAGCCGCAGAAATTGAATCTAAACGGCGTGCAGAAATATTAATTAAAAATATAATAGCAAGATTAATTGAAGAAGACCGCATCCGAAGATCAAAACTAATTGAAAAAAAACCATCTGATAGAAATAAAATTCCTACTTATAATTACGGCAGTTTTGAAAATTTTGCTCTACTTAAAGGAAATTTAAATTGGCCGGTTGTTGAAGGTAAAATATCAAGAAAGTTTGGTGAAAATAAAAATGTAAAATTAAATACTGTCACTCTAAATTATGGAATTGATATATCCGTAAATGATGACGAATTGGTCAAAGCAGTTGCAGAAGGTGTAGTCTCAGCAATTGACTGGATACCTGGTTATGGAAGCATAATCATATTAACGCACCGTGATGAATTCCGTACAGTTTACGGTCATGTTGCTGATATAACAGTTAAAGAAGGAGAAAAAATAAAAGGTGGTCATATTTTAGGCAAAGTTAATCAAAGTTTAGAAGGGAACATTCTCCATTTTGAAATATGGAATGAAAGAAATTATCAGAATCCTGAAGTATGGCTTGCAAGGAGATAATCGTCTTTTAATATTATATGGGATAAACATTGTTTAGAAATGTTAATAATTATTTTCTTAAGAATTCTCCTTTTGTTCTAATTTTATTTAATCTTTGTTTTTACCTACCAATTATTTTTTCATCACTTGGTTTTATTGATGATGACTTTGTTATCTTTTCTTATATTAAAAATAATATCGATACTCCTATCATTACAGACCCATTAGCACAATATTTCCTTTTTGTTAGACCCTTAAGTTACTTTAGTCTTTGGTTAGATTATTTGTTATTTCAGGATAATTATGTTGCTATAAAAATGATTAGTCTAATTTATCATATAAGTTTTATTGTCTCATTCTATTATTTATCCAAAAAAATAATGTCATTATTTAAGCTAAAAGTTTCAGAAAGTTCTGTGATCTTAATCTGTATGATACTTTCTATTCATTTAGATTGTTTACTATGGATATCTTGGATATGTAATAGAACAGAACAATTGATGATATTATTTTATGTGTTGTCATCAATCTCATTTATAAAATATTTAGATAATAAAGAGGGCATTTATTTATTACTAACCGCTCTATTATTTTTAATGTCAGTCTTATCTAAACAAAGTGGTCTTCATTTACCAATTATTTTCTTATTTTATTTAATTTATAATAAAACTATAAATAGTGAATACAGAAAGAGTTATATACCCTTTTTCATATTTGGAATATCAACAATAATAATATCATCAGCATTTAACATATATTTCTATCAGGAGCAATTGGGGATATTTGAAAATCTCTGGAAAAAACCATTTACTATGGTAGGTATTATCATCCATAGTATTATCCCAATATTTTCTAATCAAATTTATAATTACTTTATAATTAATAAATCAACTGCCGTTTTTATTTTTGCTGGTGCTATATCATTATTTATTTATATTTTATGGCAACTACCAAAATCAAAGAGAACTGTTGTTTACTCTTTATTTATCTTTATTGCTATTATATTTTTCCCAAGAATATTTGCTGTAGGTAGTCAAAGGTTAAATGGAATCTTGTTATTATGGTTAGCAATTCTAATGATTTATTTAACCGTATATTTTCAAAAGAAACTGATATTCAATATTGTTCTTGTTTCCATTCTATTATTTTATACTTTTTCTTTCGTAAGTAAAACAGTAGAACTATTTGCAGTTACTAATTTTAAAGAGGAAAATTTTAAAAAATTAATTAGCTACATAGAATCAAAATCTGGGACAACTCTTATTTTATGCTCTGATACGTATGACATAATTCCTTATAAATATCACTACTACACACATAAGTCGTTTGGAAAATCGAACATTATTTATTCCAGCCCTATATTTTATGAATTAGTTATGGTGAATCATAAACTTGATTTATTTAATAAAGATTTTATTACTTGTACCAAAGAAGGTGATAATTATAAAATTACTTCTAAAGATCCTCTCATTTATCTTCTGATTTATCAAAAAGATATAAATTCAGATAAAATTAAAATAATAAGCAAGATAGAAAGTGATAGTGGTCGTGGATATAAAGAACTAATTATTAATCTTAAAAATATAATAAATGAAAATATTACGAATATTGTTTATTTCACTGGAACAAATTGGGTTGAATTAAAATGATTTCTGTATTAATGCCGACATATAATTGTTCACGATATATTAGAGAAGCCATAATTAGCATATTGTTACAATCATATAGCAAATTTGAATTTTTAATAATTGATGACGGTTCTGATGATGATACAGAAAGTATTGTTAAATTATTTAATGATAATAGGATTAAGTACGTTAAAAAATCTCACACTGGACTTTCGGATTCAATAGAATATGGTGTTAATATCTCAAAATATGATTTAATTACACGGATGGATGCTGATGACATTACTCATCCTGAAAGGTTAGAAAAGCAATATAAATTTCTCATCTGTCATCCTGATGTGGATCTGATTTCATGCTGGTATGCTGTATTTAATAATTACAATATTAATTATTTAGTAAATAGAAGTATTGTTCATGAACATATAGTAAAAAACCTTTCACTATTTCCTGATATTTGTCATCCAGGCATTATGTTTAGAAAACAAAAATTAATTGAAGCTGGTGGATTCGCTGTTCACCCAGAATATGATCCTTATGGTGATTATGTAGTGTGGCTAAGAACAAAATCAAAACTAAAATTTCATAATCTTCCTAATATTCTTCATTTCTACAGAGATCGTAGCGACTCATTAAGCAATGTCAGTCTATCATTAAAACGTGATTTGATTTATAAAATTCAAGTACCTTATTATAACCAAAATTTAATAGAAGAGTTTGGACTAACCAGAGTAGAAGAAATTGTTAATAGAGGATGGCGGGAATATTTATTCGGTGATGTAAAATCTTCTTATAAATATTGGAAACAATTAAGGGCCAAGATTATTTTATATCCCTCTATTATTCTTGCAATACTGGTAAGTTTTTTACCTACTAAAATATTTACAAATTTATTCGGGAAAAGGATTATCCAAAGATTATCCTTTAAGTTAATGTTATATAATAATATGAAGAAAAAAGCGGTTCAAGATTTTAAAATGATAACTATGAATATCAATAAATATGATAATCAATTTTACGATAAATAAAATCAATGCTGATTATTTGCTTGATGATTCCTATCAGAAAAAAGTTTTAATATACGCCGATTTCAATGTGCTTAATTTAATTTATGAATCAAAATTAAAACTCAATGATTCTGAAATTCACATTTATCCGGATTCTACAGCAGTTTATTTTGCATTAAAAATATTTAACCGAAAAAGTATAAAAAAAATAATAAGCACAGATTTACAAGAAAACATTTTAAATCTTTCTGTATCAAAGAATAAAAGGGTATTCTTCTTTGGTGATTCAGATGATGTATTAGCGAATCTCAAAAATAATTTAAATAATAAATATGAAAATATTTTTGTCAGCGGAACTAATAATGGTTTTAATTATAATGATGAAGAGGTTATAAAGAAGATAAATAATACTTCCACTGATATATTATTTGTTGGACTGGGTGCCGGAAGGCAAGAGAATTGGATTATCAATAATCATAAAAAACTTAGTTGTAAATTGATCCTTTCTTGTGGTGGATGGTTCCAGTATTTAGCTGGTTATAAAAAACGCGCACCAATTTTTATAAGACGTCTTCACATGGAATGGCTTTATAAATTGATAAATGAATTCCCACGTATTTGGGAAAGATATTTATTAGGAATCCCATTATTTTATCTCAGAGTACTTACAAAAAAAATAATACTGAAATTAGATAGCTGAAAAAATGAGAATCACAGTTCTAATTGCTTTAAAGAATGGATTACCTTTAATTGATGAAGCTCTCCTTTCTCTGTTAATTCAAACAGAAAAAAATTTCAGAATTGTTGTTGTAGATGATAATTCCACCGATAAATCGATTGAATTCATTAAAAATATTAATGATGAAAGAATAAAAATTATAAAAAACAAAGGGGATGGAATAGCTGATGCTTTGAATACTGGACTCGAACAAATTGATACAGATTATGTAGCAATAATGGATTCAGACGATATATGTTATCCGGATCGACTCGAAATACAGAAAAAGTTTTTAGATTCCAATCCTAACATTTCATTAGTTGGTACTTCTGTAAATTTTTTTGGTTCAGATATAAATCGATTGTGGAAAATTAAGATGCCATCCGATCATAAGAGTATTATAAAAGGATTACAAAATGGAAATTTTGTTTTAGCTCATTCAACTGTTATGATAAGAACTGATCAGTTAAAGAAAATTGGAGGTTACCGCAAAAATGCATATCCAAATATTGATCTTGATATGTTCCTGAGAATCTCAGAATACGGGCAGTTGGCAAATTTAAGTGATAATTTCCATTACGTAAGAATTCATAAATACAGCTTCACTCAAAAAAATCTTAAAATGATTGTTGAACAATCATATAAATTAAAAAAGTATAAAAATAATTTTGATAAACTGAATAAATGTGATTATTTAAATATTGTAATTCAATATTTATCACTTAAATTTTATAAAAAAGGATTAATACAGTATCTAAATAATGTAAAAATGGTCTGGCTATTTAATTTTATTATTGCTGGTTTACTAAACCCCTTTAAAATTATTAATCACCTTTATAAAAAAGCGTAAACTATGATCAATAGCCTTAAAATAATTTTATTTATAATATTATTCATTTCTATCGTTACTTATGGACAAGAATTATCGAGTGATAATAGCTGGATAGATATGAACAAAACATACTTGAAAATTGGTGTTGCTGCTGATGGTATTTACAGAATAAATTACTCTGATTTGATAAATAATGGAATTAATCCAGCAAGCATAATTCCGCAAAATTTAATTTTATATAAATCTGGGATTAAAATTCCAATTTTTGTAGAAGGAAAAAATGACGGCAATTTCGATGAAAATGATTTTATTGAATTTGTTGGTACTCGAAATATGGGGGGGAAGCATAGAGAAATTAACTTATATAATGAACCATATAACGAATACCTCGGCAGATATACAGATACTACAATCTATTGGCTTACATGGGATAATATAGAAAGTTCTGTAATTGATTATTCAGACGCATTACCAAATATTATTCCGGTTTCTTCTATTGATTATTTTTATGAAACAGTACATTATGAACGTAATATTGCTCTCGATTATTCAATTGGTGATCTCGTTCGGAAAGAAATGCCGTATTGGACTGAGAACAAAACATGGATTGAAAGTTTATTAAATGTTGGAACTAAATCCTATCAAATTAATGCTGATAATATTTATCCCGATAAACCGGCATATATTTTCGCCAAACTTCAAGATTATGCATCAAATGTAAGTTCTAATAATCATATTGCTGCTATTGGAATTAATAATTCGTTAATGTACGATACAACTTTAGTTGAAAGATATCAGCAAGCGCTTCTAAATTCTGAAATTAATTCTAATCTTCTTACAAACGGAACAAACAGTTTAAAAATACAATCTTTATCAACAGGGGCTTCAATTAATGTTCTTGCTATGGATTGGGTAGAACTGGAGTATCCGAAATATTTGATCGCAGATGATGACTCGCTTCAATTTACTTTTCCATATTTAGTCGGAAGAAATATTTATCGTATAACAATAGAAAATATAAATTCCAATGATATTTCTTTTTGGAAGTACAATGATGGTTATAAAAAATATCTGGCAGAATTAGATAACGGAACAACATCAATTATTGATACAATGTCTAGTTCAAGCAAGTTCATAATTTGCAGAACGGATCAAATACAGAAACCGATAATTTATTATTCAAAAAATTTCTCAAGTTTTAAAAATCCAGAATTAAGTTACGATTACATTTTAATAACTCATAAAACCTTTAAATCAAAAGCTAATTTGTATTCTCAATTCATATCGGAACATTACGGGAAACGGGTAATTGTTGTTGATATAGATGATATTTATGATGAATATTCATTTGGATTTTTCAATCCGGAAGCAATAAAAAGTTTCATAAAATCTGCTTATGAAAATTGGGCGAATCCAAAACCTGAGTATCTGTTTTTAGTCGGAGGTGCTACATTCGATTATCATGGAAACAAACATAAATATGGCGGCTCACCTAAAGTTTATAATTATGTTCCTTCCTTTGGAGTTCCGGTCAGTGATAATTGGTTTGTTATGTGGGATGAAACAAATCCTACAAAATTATTTATGAACATTGGAAGACTACCGGTTAAAACCAATGAAGAATTCGATTGGTATTTTACCAAACATAAAGAACTTACTGAAAATAAATTTGATGCCTGGAATAAAAGATTTTTATTCTTTTCAGGCGGCACCGGAAATAATCAAAGTCAAATTGATGCTCTCAGAAATATAAATCAGAAAATTATTGATTCACTAATTGTTACAGATCCAATAGGGGGTGTTTACACACATTTTTATAAAACATTAGAGCCGGTAAGTAATTTTGGCCCATACACACAAGGACAAATACAAAGGGCTATTGATAGCGGTGGTGTTTTTATATCTTATATTGGACATAGTGGAACACAAACATGGGATAATTCAATCACAGATGTGAATCAATTAAAAAATGCTATTAATCGTTATCCTTTGATAACTGATTTTGGATGTTCAACTGCACGGTTTGCAGAACCGGATGTAACTTCTTTTTCTCAGTTGTTTGTAAATAGCCCGGATGGACAAGCAATCGGTTATATTGGGAATACATCATTGGGGTTTACTTCAACTTCATATTCTTTCCCTGAACTTTTTTTTAATACATTGATTAAAGATTCCGTCAGATCGATTGGAAATGCTCATCGTTTGGCAAAAGAAAAAATGATTGATAAATATGGGTTGGGCTCCATTTATCAGCTTTTTAACTTAACTAATACATTAATTGGTGACCCAATTGTACAGCTACCTCTTCCCGAAAAAACTAACTTGCACATTTCAAACGAGAGTGTAAAATATTTTCAAAATTCGTTTGCCGATAGTGAAGACAGTATCAAAATAAAATTAGTATATAATAATTTCGGATTAACCGGCAATTCAAAGTTTAGTATTAATATTCAAAGGAATTATCTGAATGAACTTGAAACATCAAACATTAATGATATTGAGATACCTCAATTTGCAGATTCATTAATATTTACACTTTCAATTAAAGAAAAACCAGGGAAACATTCATTCACAGTTAAATTGGATCAGAATAACATTATCGATGAAATTAATGAAGACGACAATCTAATCTCTTTCGATGTTAATGTTGCAAGCAGCAATATCAAATTATTAACTGCATATAAAAATGAAGGACAATTAATCAATCCGGTTGTTCTTCTTTCGCCTTCTAAAAATCCTGAAACTAATCTAATGATTGTGGAAACTGCCGATAATCCCGAATTTTTTTCTTCAATAAATCAATCTATTACTATTGATACTGTATTAACAAAATATAATTTAAGTGAGCAGTTCAAAAATAAAAGAGTTTGGATGCGGACCAAACTTGAGAACAGTGATGAATATTCTTAAACCACTTCATTTATCTTTGGGGATAAAATTAGCTATATCTTATCTGATAGTGTTAGTTATGCCGAATCAGAAATGGAAAATCTAATTATAGCCGACGATAGCGTCTATACTGAAAAAGATAGTCTTCAATTAACTGTGTTATCAGCCGGATTTCATGATGGGAACACTGCATTGATTCAAGTGAACGGACAAAATTATATACCCGAAAATACATTACGAGGTCATCACGTTGCTGTTTTCGATGAAAGTAATCTCAACTTTGTTTCGTATCAACGGTTCGATACTTATTCTGGAGGAGAAGTACATAATAATTACATACAGTTTTTAGATACATTATCATCAAAATTTATTATTGCGGTTGCTGTATCAGATGAAGGACGAATTACAAATTCTACACTAAGAACAAAACTTAAAGAATACGGAAGCATTTATATTGATCAATTGGTTTTTAGAGGTTCCTGGGCTTTTATAGGAAAGAAAGGTTCTACACCCGGAACTTATGATGAGGCTGTCTCAAATCCTTTTCAAGGAAGAGTGCATGCCGATTATGTTATGAACCAAACACATAGTAATGTTAGATTAAAAACATCAGTAATTGGGTCAGCCAAGAAATGGAATGAATTAAAAATAGAATCTGATTTTGAAAATTCAATAAATATAATTCCAATAGGTATCCGGCAGAATAATCAAATAGATACTCTTACTTCATTGAATAATTTGAATTCAGATATTTCTAATATTGATCCCAATATTTATCCAAAAATTCAATTTATAGTTGAAGGGGATAATATTTCTGTAAATGCACCTTTTATTAATTCAATTGAGGTTGAGTATGAGCAATCACCGGAAATTGTATTGAATTATCAGTCAGTTGATGTTGATAAGGACACATTAGCACAAGGTGAAGAATTAACATTAACGATTAAACTTTATAATACCGGTTATACTACTGCCGAGGATGTTGATTTATCAATTAACTTAACGACGGCTGATGCGGTTATTAAAAATTTATTTGTTGTTTCTTTTGATTCTATAAGTCCATTTAGTTTCAAATCATCGGAATTTAAATACAAAGCTATAAATGTATCGGGTAATATTAAATTTGAGATCTCTGCTGATGCTGGTAATAAAATTCATGAATATTTTAAGGATAACAACTATTATGAAGTGCCGGTATTTGTAAAAATAAATGAAGATGTACCTTTACTTAATGTTAAATATGATGAAATCGATATTTTTGATGGTGATTATATCTCTGCTGATCCAAATATAAAAATTGAACTTTCAGATGAATCAATTTTACCGGTTAATGATACATCAGCAGTTTCTATTTATTTGGATGGTATTCGTCTTAATTATTTTAACAATTCAACTCTTAGCTATAATTTTTCAGAGACAAACCCAAAAATTTTAATCGATTTTAATCCGCATTTATCTGATGGTGATCACGAATTAAAAGTTACCGCAAAGAATATTTATAATAATGATATTGATAATGTTGATTACGTTAAAACTTTTAAGGTTTCGTCAAAATCAGAATTATTAAATGTATATAACTATCCCAATCCGTTTTCAGATGAAACTTATTTTACTTTCAAGCTCACACAAATTCCAGATGAATTGCGCATTAAAATATTTACTTTGGCCGGCAGATTATTGCGTGAGATAACAAAAATAGAATCCGAATTGAACTATGACTTTAACCGTATTTATTGGGATGGCCGCGACGAAGACGGCGATTTAATTGCTAACGGTGTTTATTTATACAAAGTAATTCTCAAAAAGGGAAGTGAGATTAAAACTGCTACACAAAAATTAGCTATTATGAGATAAGAATTATTATTTAAATAATTTTTGTAATGAATAAATTAAACTCTTCCACCGATTTGAAAATGTAATCAGCATCAACTTCCGAATATCTACTGCATGAGTATTCATCCCACAATACTAGTGCAGATTTAACACCAGCTTCACGAGCTGCATTTACATCGAATATTGTATCACCTATCATTAATACACGTGACGGCTGTAGACGGAAAGTTGAAATAAATTTTTGAATTCCTTCAGGTGATGGTTTATGTTCTTCAACATCATCTCCGGTGATTATCAAATCAAAATATTTTAGTAGGTCTATTGCTTTTAGTGTAATCATCGATGAATCTTTTCCTTTGCCGGTGAATATTCCGAGAAAGATATTTTTATTTTTGATCAATTCAATTGTATCGTACAAACCGGGGAATATCTGTGCCATCTCTTTATGCTGTGCTTCGTAAAAGTTGAAATAATCGTCACGTGCATTATCGTAATGATCTTTCATCCATTCTTTCAGAATAACATCCTCGGTAGGACCAAATAGAGCAACGATCTCATCATTAGTTAAACGTTTATTTAAATATTTTTCTGCAACATGATTAAAACTTGCAAATATCAAATCGTGCGTTGCTGCAAGTGTACCATCTATATCGAAAATCATTCCATCGAACAGTGCCAAATTTACCTCACGCTGCATAAGAGAACTCTGCCATTAATAGTTGTGATTAAAAAATGGTTCTCATCAACAGTTTCTATATTAATTATCGGGGAATTATCAGCTAATATTATTTCTTTTTCAGCTTTACTGTTATCGAGTGAATAGAGAGAACCGTTATTTGTAAATAATAATTTCCCTTGATGCTCAAGAATATCTGAATGTGAAAAATTAAAATCTAATTTTGTAGGGTAGTCTTGCTCTACCTTACCCGATGATGTATTTAATTTTATAATTTTATTATCCATAGTTTTAATTAAAAGCGATTTATGATTTTTAGTAAAACTTAACTGTGGATATGATAACAAATTATCATTTTTCCAGATAAGTTTACCGAGCAATAGATCAATTGCATAAATTGTTTTGTCGTTCTATACAGCATAAACTTTTTTGCCGTCGGTTAAGATAACTGCATCTGAAAAATCTGTATCTGCTTTTTCTTTCCATCTCCAAATTAATAATCCGTTTCGTGCATCAATGCAGTAAATAAATCCGTCATAACTGCTAAATAGAATTTTATTCTCAATAACAACCGGTATTGATTTTATCATTCCTTTTGAGCTTGCATTGACCCAGTATTCTTGAAGTGTCTCTAGATCATAACAGATTAATTTACCGGATGCTGTACCAAAAACGATAGCATTTTTAGATTTTGTAAGTTTTGGAATCATCAGCAATTTACTACCGGTGTATTCAAATATTGTTAATCCGGTTGTAATGTTTTCTTCAAAACCAATTGATTGAATCTGTTCACCTGAAATTGCGCTTAATGTTATGATCTCCCCTTGGATTGTTGCCAATGTTAGAATTCTATCTGCTATAGTAGGTGATGAAATCAAATTTCCGAAAGTGTCGTAATCCCAAAATAAATTGCCGGTAGTATCATAACAGCTAACTATACCGGACTCCTCAGGGACATAGATTTTATTTTCCCAATAGATTGCACCGGTAAGCATAGAAGATTTGAGATCAATCTCTGTTTTTATATCTGCAGAAATATTTTTAGCAGCTTTTAAAACCGGAAGAGTAATTTCGGATTGTATAGTTTTATCATCAATAAATAATATTTTATCATTAGCAGAAACTATTATTGAATCTCTTGTGATATGAAAAGTTAAATAGCTCAATTCTGAATTAATATTTTCGTATGAACTTTTTAAGGAAACTGTATTAATACCATTGAAAGAATGAAGTTCATTTTTGAAAGCGTTACCGCTAATAATCATTTTAAGGTTTCTTTTTGTAAGTAAAGAAAGTACTGAATCCCAATTCCCAATTTTATCAATCTCAATCGGTGAAAAAAAATAGATTTCTTTTGCTAGTGAAAATGTATCGAGTGTTTCTTCAAGCCAATTCAAATTTTCGATTGTGTAATGATCGATTCCAGAATAGGGAAGAGAAGGGTTAATCCCGATAAAAACAAAATTACCTCCATTGATTACAAACTTATCATCACCAAAAATTTCTAAATATTTTGAATAGCCGTTAAAATCTCGTACATCGTTTTTATAAGGTAAAATTGTGTATGGTTTGCTAAGTTTTTTAAGAGATAATTTTAAAGATTCAAATTCTTGCTCAGTTCCAGCTGCAGTAACATTACCAAGCAAAAAGACGGAATTAATGGTTGTATCTGAATTCAATTTTGAAATTAGGGAATTAAATTGTACGGACGAACTATTTCCGTTAAACGAAAGATTGCTGATAACAGAAATCCTTTCGTTCTGTGCGTAAACGGTAATTATAAAAATTAAAAAAATTAGAGTTATTTTTTTCATGGCTGCATTTATTTTACTGACTAAAATTAACAAAAAGGCGAGTTAATTGTTTACTGAATGGCATTGCACTCTAACATATCATATGGAAATAATATTACTCAAAATGCTTAACTAATGTTAAGCATTTCAGAAATTTAATATAGATAAGGAAATAAATGGAGTTGAATTAATAAATAAGTGTTTGAATTGAATGCGGAAGAATCTCGATCTCGACCATCTGTGAATCAGTAAAAAGTTTATAATTAATCTTCAGATCACTTTGGTTCATCACAATTGTTACCATACTTCCATCTTCGTTACGAAAAGTTGTGCTGAGTAATTGACTTCTGCTTACTACGGTACTTATTCTTTTGGCACCGGGACGGATAAATTTAGAAAAGTGTCCGATGTAGTAGTATGATGGTGTGTAAATCAATTCACCGGTTCGTGTATCTGCGTGCACCGGTGCAAAGCAGAAATTTTGAACGTGATTAGGTCCGCCGGTTTCATCCAATAAAATATTCCAATCTGTCCAACCTACAGTTCCATTATTGAAATCATTAATCATAGATTGTCCATAACGTTCGGCATTCGGCCAGAAGAAATATTTATGGGGATTAAATGAATCTGCACATCCTTCTGTGAACAACAAATTTTTTGATGGGAATGATTGGTAAATTTCATCAACATTCTCAAACATCGGTTTACCGCCCGTCCACGATTCATACCAGTGGAATCCGAGTCCCCAAGCATATTTTGCTGCATCGGGATCGTTAAAGATTGTATTCGCTCTATGATTCATCAAATCTCTGTTGTGATCCCACACAATTATTTTTTTATCACTCAATCCTTCTTTCACAAAAGTTGGTCCTAAATATTTTTTCAGAAAATCTCTCTCTTCTTCGGCAGTGAAGATGCAAGATTCCCATCTTTGAATAGCCATCGGCTCATTTTGAATTGTAACACCCCAAACTGGAATTCCTTCTTTCTCATAAGCATTAATAAATTTTACAAAATAGTTTGCCCATGATTGATAATAATCAGGTAGTAGTTTTCCACCGCGTAACATATTATTATTATCTTTCATAAATGCCGGTGGCGACCATGGGCTTGCATAGAGTGTTAAATTCCCTCCAGCACTTTGTATTGCTTGTTTAATGAACGGAATCCTGAATTGTCTATCGTGATCAACGCTGAATGTTATTAATTCCTTGTCACCTTCTTCAATGTATGTATAACTTCCGCTTGAAAAATCGCAGCTATGAATATTCGTACGTGCTAAAGTGTAACCAATCCCTTTCTCTTTATCAAAATATGATGTTAAAAACTCTTGCTGTTTTTCTTTGGAAAGTTTTGCAAAAACTTCCGCCGAAGCATCTGTTAGTGCGCTTCCAATACCGAGAAATGTTTGAAATGATTTCTGCGGATTTACAAACACGCATACTTCGGTTTCAAGCGGCTGAATTGACGGTTTGAATTCCAAAGTGCCGGTTTGAGTTAAACGGAGATTGGTGCTGTCTGCAGTTGTGTAAATAATTATTTTTTCAGAATGATTAGTAGCATTCTTACTTGTGTTTAAAATTTCTTTTTGTGATGAGCATGCAGAAGTAAGTAAGATTATTATTAAGAATGTGCTAATATTTTTCATGTTAATACCTTTTGATGCACCTTAATTGTAAATTGAAAATTATCCATACTGTATTATTTCTCATTTATTAAATAGAGCCGGTTATCTTCAACTTTATAGTAAAGGGGAGCCACTTTTATTTTGGGATATCTTGTACGAAGCCGTTTTGCTTCGCTGATTACAAAATCAATCTCGTTGCCTATTTCGAACATCGGTGCAAAATGCATGAAATGATCTTCAGCATGTTCTTTACTCCATCCGGCTTTTTCAATTAGTCCATCTATGAATTGTTCTTTACGTGCAATTAAATTTACCATTCCGCAATTATTATGCGCAATTAGCGCAATATGGTGAATATCTCCAACGGCAATAGCATATGAGATTTTAAATTCACTGTATCTCAAATTTGCACCGCCAGCTCGTATGATAAACGCAAAGTTATCGGGAATATGGAGATGCTTACGGTTATCCATGCACATACCGATTAAAAGCTGTGCTTGTTTGTATGATTCGTATTCTCTATCCAAATTGTGATATTCCAGAAGCAATCCAATTGGTGTATTGCGTAATTCCGGAAGGATATCATTTACAGAATTTATATTTATCAGTCTATTCATATGATTTTATTAATTGAATGGTGAAGAATAAGTTTTTCTTTGTGAGACAAGATAATAAGAATTATGTAGAGAAACATTCCCCCAAATAGATTTTTTCTTTATTCAAAACATTAATATGATATGGATTAATTATAATTATTCCAATAATTCTATTTTTAATCCTTACCAAGAATTTTATAAACAAAACCGCCCAATATGCCACCGATTATTGGTGCCAACCAGAATAACCATAATTGCGTTATAGCCCATCCGCCGGCATAAAGCGCAACACCGGTGCTGCGTGCCGGATTTACTGAAGTATTTGTAACTGGAATACTTATCAAATGGATTAATGTTAATCCAAGTCCAATAGCAATTGGTGCAAAACCTTGCGGTGCCCGTTTATCTGTTGAACCCATGATAATTAACAAAAAAATAAATGTAAGAACTATCTCAATAAGAAGTGCCGAGAGTAAAGAATATCCTCCTGGAGAATGATCACCGAAACCATTTGATGCAAAACCGCCGCTTACATCAAACCCGGCTTGACCGCTAGCAATTATGAATAGAACTCCGCCGGCAGCAATACCGCCAAGCACTTGAGAAACTATGTATGGCAGTAATTGATTTGCTGGAAAGCGACCGCCCGCCCACAATCCGATTGATACAGCCGGATTCAAGTGACAACCGGAAATATGACCGATGGCATAAGCCATTGTCAATACAGTAAGACCAAATGCTAATGCAACACCGGCAAAACCGATTCCAAAGCCGGGGAATGCTGCTGCTAAAACTGCACTTCCGCATCCGCCAAATACAAGTACAAAAGTTCCTAGGAACTCTGCTGTGTATTTTTTCATACGCCACTCCTTTTGGTTGGTCGTTAATTACGACTAAAATATTTCATCTGTTTACAATTAGTAAAATGAATAAAATATCTTAGTCTGTATAACTGCAATCTGTCAGTTGCCGAGGATCAGTCCTCGACGAAATAGTTTTATTACTTAATTACATTTTAGTCCGTTAAGGTATGGACCTTGACGACCAGGTGAATAATTATTCTAACTATAGTTCTGTATTATATATTACCGGTGTTTTAAACTTCCACATTTGCCATAATCTATCATCAATTAATAACTCTGTCATAAAATGACTAACGTTTATCCTACTTGTTTTGCCGGGATTAAAAATTGGACTTCGCATTTTGTTATTATGTATTTCATATTTACTAACGCTTGCCTCATCAAAGAGTGAATCAGGACGGACTGCTACCCAGTCAATATTTGTTTTTGTATCTAATCCGTAAACAAGTTGATTTGCGGCAAGCATATTATCTTTATGTGGTGGTAATAATACTTTCAATAACGAAAAAATAATCTTTTCTCCGAAAGTGTTTTTTTCTTTTATCGTTTTATTTGTATAAGCAGTAGTACTCATAAGTATAAACTTTTGTTTAAGGTTTAAAGAACTCATTGCTTCAATTATTTTTTCTACAACTTTAGAAACTAATTTATGAGGTGGACCTAATATTCCTTTTAAACTTATGTTATGGCCAAGACAGCAGACTACTGCATCGCAATCTTTAATAAGTTCTTTTATTTTTTCATTCCCAAAATCATTAATATTCCCTTTGATTATCTCAACATTATTATTCTCAGTTATATATAATGGTATAATTGCGGATTCTCTCACAACAATCCGTGTATTGATATTTTTTTGAATAAGCTGTTGAACTACTAATTTGCCAGTATCTCCGCTCGCACCCAAAACAAGTACTTTCATAATTTCTCCAAGTTTTTAATGTGAATGTGTTTAACGTGATTCTTTAACAGTTCCTCTAGTATTCAGGCTAACGGCGTGTTATGTTAAAGATCAACCCACCCAATAAGATGGCGGGCAAACACTACCGTCTTTGAGTTCTCACTTATTTAATTATTTATTTGAAGAAGTAACAACCTGTTATTCGTCGTCTAGAGCGACAATTAGTGTATTCGTTATAAATGAACCGGGTCGCATTCTTGCTCTACGCAATTAAATAAAACGGTTACAAATTTGCACGCCGTTAGTCGCGGTCACCGGTTCTTTAAGCTGCTTTATTTATTTCGTACTCTTCTTCTTTCTCTGTTATTGCATAAACTTTCATCATCAACTTACGAGCTACTGCTACTATTGCTTTCTGTTTACACCCACTGCTTTTGTATACTCTTTCAAATTTATTTAACAGACTACCATCCTTTCTTACTGCTACCCATGCTAACTGTATGATGATCGATCTTAATTGTCTGTTTCCTATAAGTCCGGTTCTGCTTCTTATAATTTCCTCTCCGCTGCTTTGTTCTCCGGGTGTTAATCCCACGTAATGAACTAGTTTTTCTCCGCTCTCAAATCTATTCTCTTTATCAAATAAGTAAACAACTAATCTTACTGCACTTACTATTCCGATTCCATTGATTTGGTTAATTCTTTTTACTTTTTCTCTTAGTTCTTCATCTTCTCCGATTTCTTTGATCCTCTTTTCCGTATCCTTTATCTGTTCCTATACAAACTTATATTCCTTTATCAGTGTCTCGAACTTCCGATTGAAAATCTCTTCCTGGAAACGAACATGCTTCAGTCTCTCAATGAACTCTTTATTCCACTTTTCCCACTTCAACTCATGGTTCTTACACTCTAAAATACATCTCACTTGACGAAGTATCTGTCCTTCACGCATCTTCTCTTTATCATATATTCGAAACAATGAGCGATATTCACGTATCTTCATCACCGGCACTTTTACTTCTCTGAGTAATTCACGTGAATGCTGGAATGCAAGCTTTCTCGAATCAATCTTATCTGTCTTTACAATACTTCCGTCACGATAGATTCTGTTGGTTGGTGTTACAATTATATCGTAACCTCGT
>CAYXKL010000045.1:0-20206 GCA_964464825.1 uncultured Melioribacter sp.
TATTTATACCGGTATCGGAATTATGTCTTATGCATGGTTCCCCTATCTGGTATTGATTGCGCTCATCTTCTTTTACCTTCAATATTATTTCATAATTAGGGAAGAAGAAAAATTTTTATTAGAAAAGTTTGGTGAGGATTACAAAAAATATAAAGTATCAGTTCCCAGATGGATACCTTCATTTAAAAAATATTCAGATCCGGGAATACCTCAACCGGAATTTAATTTAAATGCTGCTTTTAAATCTGAAAGAAGAACATTGCAAGCTCTTTTATTCATAATGGCAATACTAATAATACTATTTCTGGTTTAGATAATTGAATAAGAAATTAATGATAATAGCTGGTGAAGCATCCGGTGATCTGCATGGTGCAAGTTTAATTAATGAATTAAAAAAACTTGATCCATCTTTAAATATTAGCGGAATCGGTGGCGATAGAATGGAGTCTGCCGGAATGGAAATTATCTATCATATTAAGCGAATGGCATTTTTAGGTTTTGTTGAAATTATTAGACATTTGCCATTCATAAAAAAAGTTCAACGAGATTTACTTAATAAAATAAAATCTGATAATATTAATACAATAGTTCTTATAGATTATCCGGGATTTAATTTATCGATAGCAAAAAAACTGAAACAACTAAACAAAAAAATTATTTATTATATCTCTCCGCAAGTTTGGGCATGGGGTAAAGGAAGAATAAAAAAAATCAAAACGCTTACAGATAAAATGTTAGTTGTTTTCCCTTTTGAAGAAAAGCTATATAAAGAAAATGATATTGATGCAGTTTATGTAGGGCATCCGTTAATTGAGCATATTGATAATTATAAATTTATTACTAAAGATGAATTATTCAGTAAATATGGATTAGATGTTAACAAAAAAATATTGCTGATTATGCCTGGTAGTAGAAAACAAGAGATTAAAAAAATATTCAACGAATCTGCATTAGCAGCTTCAAAATTAGCTAAAGATTTTAATATGCAAGTTGTTGTTGCATGCGCAGAAAATATTGACGTGTATATTTTTGATAAATATACAAAAGAAAATGAATTTAAAGTTATTAAAGGTATTACTTACGATCTTTTAAAATATTCACATTTTGGAATAATAAAATCAGGTACATCAACATTAGAAGCAAGTTTATTTCAATTACCATTTATTGTTGTTTATGCTACTAATACATTGACTTATTATATCGGTAAATCACTTGCTCAAATAAAAAATATTGCAATGGCAAATATTATTCTTGGCGAAACTGTAGTTGATGAATTACTTCAGAATGATGTTAACTCAGCTAATATTTACTCTAAATGCAGTAAATACTTATTAAATGAAAAATTATACAATGATTTGAAAAACAAACTAAGTTCTATAAAAACAAAATTAGGCGGTGCCGGGGCTTCAAGATTTGCCGCTGAAATAATTTATAATCATCTAAATGAAGCTTAGTGAGAATCAAAAAAAATATTTGAGATTATTCGGATTAAAGACTGCAAGTTTTTTAATAAATGTTCTTTTAAAAACTGTTAAAATAAAAATTCATAATTACGATCAAGTAAAAAAACTGATCAATAATAAAAAAAATTTTGTAGCTGCATTTTGGCATGGGTCAATGCTGATCGGCTGGTATTTGCATCGATCTAAAAATTTTGGTGCTTTAGTAAGTATGAGTAAAGATGGCGGAGTTCTTGCACATATTTTAACAAAATGGAATTATAAAGTAATTCGCGGTTCAAGCCATATTGGAGGCAACGAAGCTTTACTATTATTGGTCGATCTTGCTGAAAATAATTATTCGATAGCTATAACTCCTGATGGTCCGACCGGTCCATTACATAAATTAAAAGCTGGTGCCGTTATTGCAGCTAAGAGAGCTAAAATTCCATTGTTGCTTGTCGGCATTGGAATGAAAAAGAAAATCGTTCTTAAAAGTTGGGATAAATTTGAAATACCAAAACCATTTACAACTGTTAATGTTATCTATTCAAACCCAATTAATGTTGATGAAAATTTAAGTTACGAGGATACTTCAATAAAGATTCAAGAATGTGAAGAGACATTAAATAAATTACAAAAGGAAGCTTTAGAACTTTGTTCAAATTAATAAGATTGCTATTATCACCATTAACTTTTGTTTTTGCTTTTTCTGTAAAAGCAAGAAATTATTTATTTGATAAAAAAATATTCAAGGCTGTTAAAGTTGATGCTTTAGTTATTTCTGTAGGTAATATTACAGTAGGCGGTTCTGGTAAAACTCCAACTGTGATTTTTCTTTCTCAATTATTAAAAAAGCAGAAAAGAAAAGTTGGTATTCTAAGCCGTGGATACGGAAGAACTTCAAGAGGTTATTTATTTGTATCAAATGGCTCTGAAATTAAAACCACTGTTGATGAATGCGGCGATGAAATGTTTTTAGTGTCAAAAGAAACTGAAGTACCAACCGCAGTTTCTGAACGGAGAGTAGTTGGTGCACAAAAACTGATTTTAGATGGAAAAGTTGATTCTATTATTCTTGATGATGCATTCCAGCACAGATGGATTGCTCGTGATCTTGATATTGTAATTATTGACCAACAATTTCTTAATAAATACGGCAGCGTGGATCAGAAATTGCTTCCGCTTGGTCTTATGAGAGAACCCTTTAGTTCATTGAATCGAGCTGATGTTATTATAATAAACCGAAAGTTTTCTGAAAAACAAAACATCCCGATAAATCTAATGGAATATTTCAAGAATAAAAATGTTTTTTATGGGTACTACGTTGAAAATGGAATATATGATGTTAAAACTCATCACGAATTTAATATGAATGAATTTCAAGGACAGAAAAGTTTATTGGTCTGTGGTATAGCTCGTCCAGATTCTTTTTTAAATGTTCTTGAGAAAAATAAAATTGATATAACAAATAAAATGATATTTACAGATCATAAGAATTACACAGAAAAGGAAGTTAAAAGCATCCGGAAAAAATTTTACGATACAAATGCATATTCAGTTTTAACAACACACAAGGATGCAGTAAAACTAAATAAATATAAAACAGATCTTGATGATATTGATATTTATTATTTAAAAATTGAATTAAAACTCGAAGAACAAGAAAGATTTGTAGAGTTGATTAAGTATCTCGCCAATTCAGCGCAAAATGGTGATGCGGTATAATTATCAGAGTATAGTTTCTATCTTTTTTGTAACTCTGGAAATGTTGAGATAAAAAAATAAAAGATAATATTAAAAAAACTGTCAACTAAATTAAATTTAATTGGAGGTAATGAAATGGTAAAAACAGCCAAGTATGTATATTACTTCGGCGGTAAAAAAGCCGAAGGCAAAGCTGATATGAAAGAACTTCTAGGCGGTAAAGGTGCTAACCTTGCAGAAATGGTAAATATTGGTTTACCAGTTCCAGCTGGCTTTACAATCACAACTGAAGTTTGTACAGCTTATTATAAGAATAACAAAAAATATCCCAAAGAACTTGAAAAACAAGTTAAAGATGCTTTAGCAAAAGTAGAAAAAGAAATGGGTGCTAAATTTGGTGATTCCAAAAATCCGCTTCTTTTATCTGTACGTTCAGGTGCACGTGCATCAATGCCTGGAATGATGGAAACAATTCTTAATGTTGGATTGAATAATACAACCCGTGAAGCATTAATAGCTAAAACTGGTAATCCAAGATTTGTTTATGATTCACACCGCCGCTTAATTCAAATGTATTCTGATGTAGTTATGGAAAAAGCTGCTGGTATTGAACCAGAAGAAGGCAAAGGTGTACGCCAGCAGTTAGAAAAAGAATTACACAAAATGAAAGAATCACGCGGTGTTAATGCAGATACTGAACTTTCCGCTGAAGATTTGAAAGAATTAATCGAAATTTATAAAGGTAAAGTTTCTGAAGTACTCGGTAAAAACTTCCCGGAAGATCCAATGGAACAATTATGGGGTGCTGTATCTGCCGTATTCCAGAGCTGGATGGGTAAACGTGCCATCTCCTACAGAAGGATTGAAGGAATTCCTGATGATTGGGGTACAGCAGTGAACGTACAATCAATGGTATTTGGTAATATGGGTGATACTTCTGCTACCGGTGTAGCATTCACACGTAATCCGGCTACCGGCGAGAATTATTTTTACGGTGAATGGCTAGCAAATGCTCAAGGTGAAGATGTAGTTGCCGGTATTAGAACTCCAAATCCAATCAATGAAGTTGGTAAAAGTGAGCACACTGTTCATCTTCAATCATTAGAAACCGGAATGCCGAAGACTTATAAGGATCTGCATGCTATTCAGAAATTACTTGAAAAACATTACCGAGATATGCTTGATATTGAATTCACAATTCAGGAAGGCAAATTATATATGTTGCAATGCCGAGTTGGAAAACGAAATGGTCCGGCTGCAGTTAAAATGGCTTTGGATATGTATAGAGAAAAACTGATTACAAAAGAAGAAGCCGTAATGCGGGTAAATCCAGCTCAATTAGATGAATTACTTCATCCCATAATCGATCCGGCTGCTGAATTAAAAACTAAACCTTTCGCAAAAGGATTGCCGGCTGGTCCTGGTGGTGCTGCTGGTCAAGTTGTATTTTCTGCCAATGATGCTGTCGCATGGGCTAAAGAAGGTAAGAAAGTAATTTTAGTCCGTGAAGAAACTAATCCAGAAGACATTGAAGGAATGCGTGCCGCTCAAGCAATTCTAACTGGTCGTGGCGGAATGACATCCCATGCCGCATTAGTAGCACGTGGCTGGGGTAAATGCTGCATAGTTGGTGCCGGCTCTATTAAAATAAATTATGAAGAGAAATATTTCACTGCTAATGGAATTACCGTTAAAGAAGGTGAATGGCTTACATTGAATGGTTCTAAAGGTGCGATATATATTGGTGAATTACCAATGAAAAAAGCTGCAGAAGAAAATCCTGATTTTCAAGCATTTATGAAATTATGCGATCAGATTAGAAAATTAAAAGTAAGAACAAATGCAGATACACCTGAAGATGCTGCACGTGCACGTGCATTTGGCGCTGAAGGTATTGGATTGTTTAGAACTGAACATATGTTCTATGGAATGAATTCAGAAGAACCGCTATTTAAATTAAGAAAAATGATCCATTCGAAAACGAAAGAAGAAAGAGTTGCTGCTCTAAACGAGCTTTTTCCATTCGTTAAAAATGATGTGAAAGGTACTCTTGAGGCAATGGACGGATTCCCCGTAACATTTAGAACACTCGATCCTCCACTTCATGAATTTGTTCCGACCAGAATGGATGAAAGAGAAAAACTTGCTTCAAGTTTAGGAATATCTTTAAATGAATTAAATGAAAGAGCAGATGCTCTGCATGAAAATAATCCTATGATGGGGCACCGTGGTGTTCGCCTTGGTATTACATATCCTGAAATTACTGAAATGCAAGTTCGTGCTATTTTTGAAGCTACTGCCGAATTAATTAAAGAGGGTAAGAAACCATTCCCTGAAATTATGATTCCAGTTACATGTCATGAAAATGAAATTAAACATCAATATGTTATAATCAATAGGATTCATTCTGAAGTTTGTCAAAAATTCGGAATTAAAAAAATTGCACACCTTACCGGTACAATGATCGAGATTCCCCGTGCTGCTTTAACCGCAGATAAAATTGCCGAAGTTGCACAGTTCTTTTCATTCGGTACTAATGATTTAACTCAAATGGGATTCGGTTTTTCCCGTGATGATATTGGAGGTTTTTTACCCGATTATCTTGACAAAAAAATATTACCTGAAGATCCATTCCAATCAATTGACCAACCAGCTATTGGTAAATTAATGCAGATTGCAGTTGAAGGTGGAAGATCTACCCGTCCTGATTTAAAGATAGGTATCTGCGGTGAACACGGTGGTGAACCAAAATCAGTAGAGTTCTGCCACAAAATCGGATTAAACTATGTAAGCTGTTCTCCATACCGTGTACCTATTGCCCGTTTAGCAGCTGCCCAAGCAGTTGTTAAGGAAATGCAAAATAAAAAATCAGTTAAGAAACCAGTTAAAAAAGTGACTGTAAAAAAAGTTGTTAAAAAGAAAAAATAAGTATGTTATTCTGAGTCCTCCATCACGATAACCGTGATGGAGGGTGAAGAATCTCTAATTAAATGGAATCAGGATTCTTTTCCGAAGGAATTCTTCGGAAGTCACTCTGTTCCTCAGAATCAAAAGAAGGAGAATAAATGAAGTTATCAGATTTTCAATATAATTTACCTAAAACTTTTATTGCAAAACATCCGGTCTCACCACGTGATAAAGCCAAAATGATGGTATTAACACGCAGTAAAGGTGAGATTGAGCATAAAACTTTTTCTGATATAATAAATTATATGGATCAAGGCGATGTTATCGTTGTAAATAAAACCAAAGTAATGCAAGCACGACTCTTTGGTAAAAAAGAAAGGACTAATGCAAAAATTGAAGTTTTTGTTCTGCGTGAATTGAATAAAGAAGAAAATATTTGGGATGTTATTGTTGATCCGGCAAGAAAAGTGAGAATTGGAAATAGAATATATTTTAACGACAAACTTTGGTGTGAAGTTATTGATAATACAACTTCACGCGGAAGGACTGTGCGTTTTAATGAAGATGCCGGTGATATTTTCAAAGCAATAGAAAAAATTGGACATACTCCCCTTCCACCATATATTAAAAGAGAGACTACTCCACAAGACAAGGAAGATTACCAAACAATTTTTGCAGATGTTGATGGATCAGTTGCAGCACCAACTGCCGGATTACACTTCACACCATCATTAGTTAAAAAAATTGAAAAGAAAGGAATTAAATTTGTTCCGGTTATACTTCATATTGGTCTTGGTACTTTCCGTCCCGTTGAGGTAGAAGATTTAACTAAACATAAAATGGATTCGGAATATTTCGAAATACCAGAGGATACTGCTAAAGTTATTAACAAAGCGCTTCATGACAAAAAGAATGTGTTTGTCGTTGGTACAAGTACATGCCGTGCATTAGAGAGTAGTGTTACAGCTGAAGGATTTTCTAAACCTAATTCCGGGTGGACTGATAAATTTATTTTCCCACCTTATGATTTCAAAATAACAAAAAGATTAATAACCAATTTTCATCAACCCGAATCTACATTATTAATGCTAGCAGCTGCTTTTGCAGATTTTGATTTCATAATGAAAGCATATAAAAAAGCCATGAAAGAAAATTACAGATTCTTAAGTTATGGCGATGCAATGCTGATACAATAATGAAAGTATATGCAGTCATACCATCCGGTGGAAAAGGTACTCGAGCTAAATCTGAGATCCCGAAGCAATATTTAAAGTTTAACGATAAGGAATTAATCGCATATACTTTAGATGTTTTTCAAAAATGTGATCTGATAGATCAGATTGTAATTTCTGCTGAAAAGGTATTTTTCGAATTAATTAAAACTATTATTAAGAAATATAATTTGTCAAAAGTTCAAAATATTATTGAAGGAGGAGCTGAAAGACAATATTCCGTATTTAACGCGGTAAAATCTATTTCTGCTGATCAAGATGATATTATTGTTATTCACGATGTTGTACGCCCTCTTCTTTCTCAAGATATTCTTATAAATTCAATCAAAAATGCACAAGAATACGGTTCTTCTGTTGTTGCAATAAAAGCAAAGGATACTTTAATTAAAGGGATTGATTACATAACCAATTATATAGATAGGGATAAAGTTTATTATGTACAAACTCCACAAGTGTTTAAATTTAAAATTTATTATGATGCAATGATAAAAGCTGAAAAAGATTCTTTTTTAGGAACTGATGAATCTATTCTAGTAAAAAGAGCTGGTTACGATATTAAAATTGTTGAAGGTTCTGGTATGAATTTTAAAATAACTAATCAGGATGACATTAATTTATTTGAAATCATATCAAAAGGACTTATTTAGGACTTAATTTTCAATTGTTTATAAAAATCAATTTGTATAATTTTGATTCAAAATTTGGGACGCAATGCTAAATTTAATATTTGTTATTGTACTTTCATACTTGGTAGGATCAATTCCAACAAGTATTATTGTAAGCAAGTTAGTTAAAGGAATAGATATACGAAACTACGGTAGCGGTAATGCTGGTGGTTCAAATGTTTTTCGTATCCTTGGCTGGAAATGGGGAGTTTTAGTAATATTGTTAGATGCTGTAAAGGGTGCCATTGCAGTTATTGTTGTTGCAAGATTATATCTTGATAATTTTCCATTCAATAATATCACACCATTCGATGATTTTACATTAGTTCAAATAATCTGCGGTTTAGCAGCAGTTATAGGCCATATATGGACTGTGTTTGCTGGATTCCGAGGAGGGAAAGGAATTGCTACTGCTCTTGGATTTATGATAACAATCATCACTATAGATATGATACTTGCTTTAGCTGTTTTTGTTCTCGTTGTAACCTTATCACGTTATATTTCACTCGGTTCTTTAACTGCAGCAGTTTCAGTTCCAATTATTCTTGTTATCAGGGAGAATATTTTTGGAATAAACATACCCGGTTATAATACAATTTTACCTTTTGCTATTGCAATTTCACTTTTAGTAATATACACCCATAGAAAGAATATTGACCGCCTGATTAAAGGCAGTGAAAGTAAAATTTCATTCGGAAAAAAGAAAAGTAAATAATGCGAATATCGGTTCTCGGAGCCGGCGGCTGGGGTACAACTCTTGCTATACTTCTTCATCACAATGGTCATGACGTTACTCTCTGGGAGTATAAACGTCATTATGCCAAAACTTTAAATCGTACAAAAGTTAATAAACTCTATCTTCCCGGTATAAAAATCCCAAATGAAATTTTTATTACCCACTCTTTAGAAGAGAGCACATCAAATCAACATATGATTGTGATTGCTGTACCGGCACAGTTTGTAAGAAACGTTCTTGTACAGATGAGAAAGACAGATTTTAATAATACAACTTTTGTTAGTGTAGCTAAGGGTATAGAGAAAGATACAATGTTAACTGTATCTAATATAATTCAAGAAACTTTAAAACTATCATCATCTCAAATTGGGGTACTTTCAGGACCAAGTCACGCTGAAGAAGTAAGCAGAAAAATACCAACGGCAGTTGTTGCAGCATCAAAAGACAATTTTACAGCAAAACAAATCCAATCGGCTTTTATCACATCTTATTTTAGAGTTTACTCATCAACCGATTTATTGGGTGTTGAGTACGGAGGAGCGCTAAAAAATGTTATAGCAGTAGGCGCCGGTATTATTGACGGTGCTAAATTCGGTGATAATACAAAAGCAGCTATAATGACACGTGGTATAACAGAAATATCAAGATTAGGTGTTGCATTAGGTGCCCGTCCAGAAACATTTTCCGGACTTTCCGGTATGGGTGATTTAATTGTTACTTGTATGAGTAAACATAGCCGGAACCGTTTCGTTGGTGAACAGATTGGCAGAGGAAAAAAATTGAAAGAAGTACTTAAATCTATGCAGATGGTTGCAGAAGGTGTTGAAACTAGCCGGGCAGTACATCAGCTTGCAACAAAACATAAAATACAAACTCCAATTTGTACAGCAGTTTACCAAATTCTTTTTGAAGATAAAGATCCTACTAAGGCAACATACGAATTGATGACCCGCGATATGAAAGCAGAAGCAGAATAAATCCTTTCATTAGAATTTTTGATTATATTTATTCCATAATAAATCAAACATTTTAAATGCCCGATAATCTTTCCAAATCGGTTCAATACCTAAAATCAGTTGGACCAAAACGCGCTGAATCATTTGCTAAAATTGGCATTAACACTGTAAGCGATTTACTTTTTTACTTTCCTACTCGTTACTTAGACCGTAGTACTATTCTTAATTGTGTTAAAGTTCTCCAGTATATACGCAACGGTTACGATGGTGAAGTAACTGTAATAGGAGAAGTTTTTTCTTCTGAATTAATCAGATTTGGTAAAAAGCAAATATTTAAAGTTAAGCTAAAAGATAATTCTGGTTTTTTTGAGTGCGTTTGGTTTCAAGGGGCAAAATATTTTAAAGATGTTTTTCAGAATGGAAATATTTTTGCTGTTTCAGCCAAGCCGGTATTAACAAAATATGGTAATCTGCAATTTGTTCATCCGGATTTTGATCGGCTTGCAGAAAAAGAATCTAAAGAATTTCTAAATACCGGAAAGATAATACCTTTCTATCGTGTACCTAAGGAACTTCGTTCCAGCAACCTTGGTGATTTTAGTTTAAGAAGAATTATACACAATGCAGTTGATTTATACTGCAGCGAGCTACAAGAAACTTTACCTCAATATCTAATTGAGCAGAACAATTTATTATCTATCAAAGAAACAATCATCAATCTGCATTCACCAAATAGTAATGATGCTTTGAAATCCGCTTTGCATCGTCTTAAATATGAAGAGTTATTCTATTTTGAATGTCTTGTAGCAATGAGAAAACAATTTGTTAAATATCAAACAAAATCAATTACATATAAAATAGATACGGGCTTAATTAAAAAATTTATTGCTTCACTTCCATTTAAGCTTACGGCAGCACAATTGAAAGTTTTAGGTGAAATCAGGAAAGACATTGAAAGTCCACACCCAATGAATAGACTTCTCCAAGGGGATGTAGGCAGCGGAAAAACTATCGTTGCACTTATTTCAATGTTGATTGTTGTTTCAAATGGTTCTCAATCTGTACTAATGGCACCAACAGAAATTCTAGCTGATCAGCATTATAAACGTATTAAAGAACTTTTGCATGGTTATGGAATAAATGTATCAATCTTAATAGGCGGACAAAAAAAATCCGAAAGACAAGAAATATTAGATGATATATTTTCAGGGAAAACGAAAATTATTATCGGGACTCATGCATTAATTGAAGATACTGTTGAGTATAACAAGCTTGGATTGGTAATTATTGATGAACAGCACAGATTTGGAGTAGTACAGCGTTCCAAACTAATTCGTAAAGGAACACAGCCCGATGTATTAGTAATGACTGCCACACCCATTCCGAGAACATTGACAATGACGCTTTACTGTGATCTGGATGTTTCAATAATAGATGAGATGCCGGTAAACCGAATACCGATAAAAACAATTCTACGCGGGGAAAGTAAATTACCGGATATATATAAATTCATACGAGATAAATCTAAATCCGGTTATCAAACATTCTTAGTTTATCCGCTTGTTGAAGAATCTGAAAAATTAGAATTGAAAGCAGCAGAAACACACTTTCATGAAATTAAAGATGTTCATATACCGGATCTGAAAGTTGGATTAATTCACGGAAGGATGAACTGGCAGCAGAAAGAAACTATCATGAAGGAATTTGCTCAGAAGAAATATGATATTCTTGTTTCTACAACAGTAATTGAAGTTGGAATTGATATACCTGATGCCAATATCATCGTCATAAATGATTCATATCGTTTCGGTTTGTCGCAACTTCATCAATTACGCGGTAGAGTAGGTAGAAGCAATAAACAAGCATACTGTATATTAATAACCAAAGATGAATTTGCAGTTAAGACTAATCAGTTCAAATTCAATTTTGATTATCAATCAAGTGAAGCAATTGAAAAAAACAAAGCTATTATTAGGTTAAATGCAATGTTGAAATACTCAAGCGGATTTGATTTAGCCGAAGTTGATATGAAATTACGCGGACCCGGAGATATATTTGGTACTAAGCAAAGCGGTTTGCCTGAATTGCGATATGCTGATGTTGTAGAAGATTATGAAATACTTTTTAAAGCAAGAGAGAACGCATTCAGCATAATTGAAGCAGATAAAAATTTATCAAATGAAAAAAATTATATAATCAAAAAAAATCTACGCGAACATTTTTCTAGTAATATTTTTCTTTCACAGATCGCATAACATCGGCTCAAAAAAATTTCTGTCAGACCCACACAAGTCAATATGAAAATTTTTTTTGTTTTTACTTGATAAAAATTTTTAAAACGTTATATTGGTAATCAAAAAAAAAGAAGGACTTCTGTATTAGTTCTTTTATACAAAATAAAAAATTAAAAGTCGCCCTCACATATAATGTTAAACCGGAAGATGAATCATCTTTCGAGTCCGCACCTCTCTCACTCTCAACAAAAAAAATTGCAAATTACAACGATACTTATGCCGAATGGGATACGATTGATACAATCAACGCAATAAAAGATTCATTAGAACTCTTTCATGATGTTGTAATGATAGAAGCTAATGAATTTGCATTCGAAAAATTTAGAGAAACCCGTCCCGATATTGTCTTCAACGTAGCTGAATGTGCGAATGGAGTAAGCAGAGAAGCTCAAATACCAGCTATGCTGGATATGCTTCGTATTCCTTATACTGGATCCGATCCATTAACACTTACAACTTGTTTGGATAAATCGAGGGCTAAAGAAGTTTTAGCTTACAATGGAGTGCCAACATCAAAATTTATTTATGCAGAAAGTATTGATGACCTAAATAACTTCCAACTTTCCTTTCCGGTTATAATAAAACCGATTGCCGAGGGATCAAGTAAGGGAATTTTTAACACTTCATTTATTACCGATATGGCAACTTTGCGGGAAAGACTTGTTGAGTATATTGAAACATACAACCAACCGTTTCTTATTGAAGAATTTTTACCTGGACGTGAATTTACTGTAGCCCTTCTTGGTAACGGAAATGAAGTTGAAGTACTTCCTATAGTAGAAATAAATTTTAATGAACTCCCAAAGGATTTAATCCCAATTTACTCTTACGAAGCAAAATGGGTGGTTGATACACGCGATAAACCTTTAAATATTTTTACTTGTCCGGCTTTACTGGATAAATCCCTTGAAGAAAAGATTAAGAATGCTGCTCTCCGTACTTTCAAAGTTTTAAGATGCAAAGATTGGAGCAGAATTGATATCCGTTTGGACAAAAACGGTGAACCAAATATTATCGAAATTAATCCTCTCCCCGGCATATTACCAAATCCAATTGATAACTCTTGTTTTCCTAAGGCAGCAAGAGCTAATGGTTGGAATTATGAAGAAATGATAAACAGAGTGTTAAACGCAGCAATAAAGAGATATAATTTATAATGAGTTTAGAACGTTGGAAATATAATCCCTCGGTTAAAGTTCTTATCTGTTACAATGAACCGACAAGGTACTATTCCAATTATCTTGGTAAGGATATTACTACCGATGATCAGAATAATGATTTATCTGAAAGAGAATTTTTAAAACAAATTGCTAATATCAAAAAGATACTTCTTAAAAAATTTGGTACTGTTGATACGCTTGCAATAAATAGCGATATCCGTTCTGCCATCAAAAATATTACAGCATTTTCTCCAGATGTTATATTGAATTTTGTAGAATCTGTAGAAGGTAATACAAATCTTGAAAGCTATATTGCCGGACTGTATGATTTATTAGGAATTCCATTTACCGGAAATAATTCTATGAGTCTCGGTAACTGTCTTATCAAAGCAAAGACTAAGCAAATTCTTCAATCGCACGGATTGAGAACTCCGAGACATATAATCCAGCCAATCAATCAGTTTTTTACCAAGGAAGAATTCACATTAAAATTCCCGGTTATATTAAAACTTGCTAGAGAAGATGCAAGCATTGGAATTTCAGAATTTTCAGTTATAAATAATTTTAATCAGCTAAACGAACGATTAAAATATTTATATGTTGCTTTTAACCAGGAAGTAATAATTGAAGAATATATTGAAGGAAGAGAATTGAATGTTGCAATTTTAGGGAATAAAGTTTTACCTATTTCAGAAATCTGTTTTGATGGTTTACCTGAAGAACTGCCAAAGATTATTACATACGAAGCTAAGTGGTCGCCAGATAGTATTTATTTTAAACATACCAACCCAAAATGTCCGGCACAATTAGATGAGCATATAAAACAAAAAATTGAAAAAATGGCATTGGAAGCTTTTGATGCTCTTGAATGCCGTGATTATGTGAGAGTTGATATTAGATTGAACAGTAAAAATATTCCATATATAATTGAAGTTAATCCAAATCCTGATATCTCTCCCGATGCCGGTTTTGTCCGATCTGCTGCTGCAGCCGGAATTAATTACGAACAACTTTTATATAGATTAACAAATTTCGCATTAGAAAGATTACATTATGATACGCAAGCTGCAGTCTAATGATAGACATAGTTTGATTTCGATTATCGAAGGAACTGACAATTTTAATGACGCAGAAAAGAAAGTGGCTGTGGAATTGATTGACGAAGCAATCGCCAATCCGAATCACGAATACTACAATCTTTTTGTACTGGAAGAGAATGGAAGTATAGCTGGCTATCATTGTACCGGTAAGCGTGCATTAACTGATGGTGTTTTTGATTTATATTGGATTGTTGTTGATCCCAAAAATCAAAACAAAGGTGTTGGGAAAAAATTATTAGACCATGCAGAAAATTTTGTAAAAGAAAATAACGGCAGATGGATTTTAGCAGAGACTTCCTCAAAAGAGAGTTATAATGCAACAAGAAATTTTTATTTCAGGAATAATTATTCAATCGTAGCCGAGATAAGAGATTTTTATACAGTCAATGATAATTTGATTGTATTTGGAAAATACATAAAAACATAAAGGGATAAAAAATGGAACTCTGGCAGCAGATGGTCCGTGACAGTATTCATACTGTTGATCAACTTGTTGAGAAATTTAATTTAGATAGAAAAGTAGCTGAGGGACTCGACGAGTTCTTCCAGGCACGCATTAATCCATATTATCTAAGTCTTATCAGAACTCCGGGTGATCCGATCTGGCTACAGTGTGTACCGGATATTAAAGAATTAGAAGATATGGATGGTTACGAAGATCCACTCCAAGAAGATGCAATGAGTCCAGTTCCGAATATTACACATAGATATCCCGATAGAGTCCTTTTCTTAACAACAAGCCAGTGCGGTATGTATTGCCGGTTCTGCACAAGAAAAAGAAAAGTAGGCAACTCGGATAAAATTTCGATGCGTCAGCTTGAATCAGCTTTCAAATATCTTGAGCAGCATACTGAAATTAGAGATGTAATCATGTCCGGCGGCGATCCGTTAATGCTAACCGACACAATGCTCGAAAAAATATTACAGCGACTGCGACAGATTCCCCATATTGAAATTATCCGTATCGGTACAAAGATGCCATGTGTACTTCCGCACCGTATAACACCGAAGCTTTGTGAAATGATAAAGAAGTATCACCCTATATATATTAACACGCATTTCAACCATCCCTGGGAGATAACACCGGAAAGCACTAAAGCATGCGGTATGCTTGCAGATGCCGGCTGCCCGGTTCAAAACCAGGCTGTGCTTATGAAAGGTGTTAATGATGATGCCGATGTGATGAAAGAACTGTTCACAAAACTTCTAAAGATTCGCGTAAAACCATATTACTTATATATGGCAGATGAAACGAAAGGAGCTAATCATTTCAGAACTTCGCTTGATAAGGGTTTGGAAATTATGTTTAAACTAAGAGGACATACAAGCGGATTAGCTATCCCCCATTTTGTAATTGATGCACCCGGCGGCGGCGGTAAGATTCCGATTCTGCCGCAATATGTCATTCACCGTGATGAAGATAGAATTGTAATGCGTAATTATAAGAATGAAGTATTTGTTTACCGCGAATCCCATGCCGATATTAAAAATAACGGGAATGGGAAATCATTAAACAACACAAGGATTGAAATAGAGATTTCCAATAAGAAAAACGGTTCTGCAAAGAAACCGAAAAACTTCAAGGATATTACTACAATTAAACTCCCCGAATTGGAGACGAGTAAGAATTAAAGAAAAAGGCGGCTTTAAGCCGCCTTTTCTTTGATATTCCATTCCGATACTAAAAATTACTTTAGAAGTACCATCTTCTTTGTCAAAGATTTTCCATTTGCTGTTAAATTGTAGAAATAAACTCCGCTCGGCAAGTTGGAACCATCAAATGGTATTTCATAACTGCCGGCTTCATGATAAGTATTTAACAACTCTGCAACCTCTCTCCCTAATACATCAAATACTTTTAAAGTTACTTTACCAGAGTTCTTGATTGTGAATCTGATCAACGTTGTTGGATTGAATGGATTAGGATAGTTTTGAGTTGCTAGCTCTTCTGTTATTATTCCATCTGCATTATCAGCTTTGTTTGCTTGTATTTCGTTTGCTGCTGCTATGTTTGTATAATTAAAGATATGTCCTAAACTTGCAAATGCAGTTGACTTTGGTACTATACCTTTTACTTTTAATCCTAGGTCAACTTTATCAAATCCTCTTTCGGCTGCTAGTGAACTTAGTGAGATTATTTCTTGCAATTTGGTTTCTGTTATTTTTCCACTATTTACAATTATCGATTTAGTCTTTTCTGCCTTCTCACCCTTTACCGGAATATTCAATCCTAACGATAAATCAATTTGATTTAGATTGCCCTCCAATACTTTATCTATATTTTCTCCTCTTACAGTGTAATCAAAAACAAGTTCATCTGCACCGACTGGTATTGTTAAATCCTTAATTCCTTTCATCAAATCCCAGGCATTGCTTGTTGTTAAATCAAAATTCTCTTTTGTTTTTAATTCTTCCAAATCTGCCGGTAAGAAATCAATTCTTTGTATTGAACCGTCCTTCATCTTGAAAAACATCTTGCTAAGTACTATTTCAAGATATTCTTCCGGGTTGTTCATTATTGCAATGGAGCGTGAATAGTTGTCAAAACCAGGTTCACTTTCTTTACTTAATGCTGGATTGCCAATATTAATTGAGTGTGGTGAGTATAATCCGGAAGTCCAAATATAATTTGCTGTTGTTGAGCCAATAGAGACTGAAGGATACCTATCAAAATTACCAGTCCCCTTCGATATTGGTGACGACCAGGTTGTACTATTATTCCTTGTATACATTAGTAGATAACTATCTGTCGTATAGAATAAATCAATCTTGTTTGTTGCTAACGCTGTTATTGTTGGCGAATACTGGTTTCCAGAAGTTACTCCCCAATATTGATAAGGCCAGCCGCCATTTGCGCTTGTATTCTTTGTGTAAAAAGTTCTTGGATTTGTTGGATAGCCAGTACTATAGTCATATCTTGTCCATGCAAGATAAACATTACCCGAAGAAGCTAAACCACAAATTGTGGGAGAGTTATTTACCGAAGCACCCGGAACCATGTTAGAAATATTAGTTGAACTTGCTGCCCATGAACCATCACTATTCTGATAGCGATAATGAATGCTTGAACCACTTAAATATGCAAACAGATTATATCCAGAGTTTCCGGATGATGCTAGTGTAGGTGATGCATCTGAAATGTTTGTTACTAGGGTTGTTGTCCAACTTGCCGCCGAAGTGGGAACTGAAGTTGTTGTATGTTTAGAATGAAGTCCTGAATTAGTAACAAAACAAATCGTTTTTCTTTGACTTGTAGAATTATAAGTAATTACTGGGACAGGGCTTGAAGACAATATACCTGAAGCAAGAATATAATCGTTATTCCAAGTTGTACCACCGTCAGTACTCATTGAAAAGTAAACATCATGATTTGTCCCGTTATATCTTTGCCATGTTATCATTACCTGATTTGTCGAACCTACTGCTATGGATGGATAATTATTATTCCCATTATCGTAACTAATTCTAACTGGGTCTTGCCATGTACCGCTTATATATTTTCGATAATAAATTTCTCCACCGGACAAAAATACAACATGATAATTGCCTGAAGCATCTCTTGCTATTTTTCTTTGACCAGATTGTGCTGTAGCAGACTGACTTAAAGATTTGTTATTTGAAGCAAGATCCATCAAATATAGTAGATAATCTGACTCAGTCACCATTTCATGATCTAATAAAATATTCCATAAAGTTGAAGTATAATTAAGCGATAAATCATCATTAGCTTGTATTATTGCCATTGCTGCATCGTGCATTGAAGCAGAAGCACTAATATTATATAGACTTTCTACAATGATTTTATCAGCATTTGTTTTGCCAATAGCATTCCAAATATCCCATAAAGTTGATGACCATATTTGTCTATTCCAATCTCTTTCTATATAACTTAAATCTGAATAAGTATTCTCACTATTCAATATATATCCATCCCAAAATTCATTATGCCCATCCCAATTAAAAATCCAGGTATTATGATAAGTTGATATACTAGTAGAGTAACTGCCCGCCCAATAATCACTAAAGCCTTCATCCAAAGCAATGGCTTCCCATGATGTTGGGAAATTTGGTATTATGTAATATTGAATCGCATGACCATATTCATGAAGAATTACATCAGTATCTTCAGCATCATCAACACCACCTTCACCAAAAACAATTTGGTTTGTTGAGGGGATATAAGATGATTGGTCCTCACCATTATAAGCATGACTATCACATTCTATTTGTTGATTTTGAACGTCGTTAAAACCTATACTTTGCAAATAGCGTTGAGAGTTATCTATGTGATAATATACCATGACATCTTCAAAGCCATTATGATCTCTGTTAAAACTAAAATCCCGTCACTACTTTCAACTGGAGTTATATTAGGAGGTTCTATATCTATAATTTTTACATATGGACCTTCTAATTTATAGACACTTCCATTGAAATTAATATCTAACAGAGTAACTAGTTCTCTTTGATTTTGAAGTTGTGTGCTATTTTGATCATTACTATCAGTAAAACCAGTATCTCCATAGTTAGCTAGTGCCCTAGTTAATGGATCAGGTTTAAAAATCATTCCTTGACCATTTGAATTTTTCTCTAAGTTTTCAACTTTTAATATTTGTCCAGTTATTGCATCAATAAATAATTGCCAATCGCCGTGGGGTTTATTTAAGTACATATTAACTTTATATGCTAAATAGTATTTATCATTAAAACGAAAAACATAAAGTTCTGCTTTGAAAAATTTTAAATTATCGCCTTTGTAGTCAAAGTGATTCTTCCCTATTTCTAATGCATCATTTGCTGAAATTGACGGGGTTACGTTCTCTAATATTATATTTGGATGGTAATCAGACATAACCATAGTAATTACATTTTGCCGGTTAATGTTGATTACTACTTCTGAGGCGTAAACTGGAATATTATTATTAGTTTGATAGAACCGAACATGGTAACCGCCTTGGCTTTCTTGGATCTTATGAGTAATAATTTCATGCAAATTATTACTCATTTTAAATGAATTACTATTTTCGATAAGATATTGTCTAGCAATTTTTTCAGGATCATTATATGAAGATTTGTAGTTTACATTATAAATTGCTTTTGGTAAACCAGTAACAAAATCAATTTTAACATTTTCTTTTAGAACAGTATTTTCTCTTTCAAATGTCACAGAGTGATTATTTTGATTAAATTTTTGACCATTTATATCTATCATTATAAATTCATAAAGTATGGCCACTATTATTATAATATTATTAGTCTTCATCTATATATTCCTCCTTATTAATATCAATAAATAACAAATAAATCAGGGGCTATAATTTCATCTACTCCAAGTAAAAATTTTTCATCCATTTCATTTGGATTTATTGTGTAAACTTCTGGTTTGCTTATCATTTCCTGATAACGAATGAAAATAATGTTTTTGCCATCGTTTGACCATTTACCAAAAAGATCATGTTTTGTATTATTAGTTAATTTATTAATCTCTTTTGTATCCAATTGCATAATAAATAATTCGTTATCGCCATCCTGATCTTTTTGAGAAATTAATATTTTATTTTCATTTGGAGAGCAATCTTGAAGGATAATATCTTTATCTGAATTTATTAATTGTTCTACACTGCTTCCGTCAAAATTCATAATGAATAATTGGATTGTCCCCGATGAATCTTTAGAAGATAAAATTAATTTTTCATCATCGTACGTATAATCAGGGCATATATTATAAGGAAGCATTGTTGTTAGTTGTATTGAATTTCCGGTATAAATATCCAATACATAAATAAAATAATTTCCAGTCCTCCCTACAGCTTTTGAGTAGACAATATTACTATTATTTGAATTCCAATTAAGAGATATAATATTTGAAGATCTCGATGATAAAAATGATTTTTTCTTAACCCTATCCTTATTAATTATACTTATATGTTCCTAATCTGCCGCATAACTTTCAATAAATGCTATCAATTCACCGTCATTACTCCATCTTGCAAATCGGGAATATCTGTTC
>CAYXKL010000046.1:0-19779 GCA_964464825.1 uncultured Melioribacter sp.
GGGGATATGGGGGTGATCAAATATTTACAGATGCTACAGCTTCTACATCTTCAACTGTTTTTGGTATTGGTTTACCAAGTACACGGCATCCTTTCTCTGTAACAACAATATCATCTTCAATTCTTATTCCGCCGAATTTTCTGAATTTATTAACTACATCATAATTAATAAACTGGGTAAATTTCTTTTCTATTTTCCATTTATCTATTAATTCCGGTATGAAATAAATACCTGGTTCAACAGTTAGAACTAATCCTTTGATCAAGGATTTTCCGTAACGTAATGAACGCAATCCAAATTGATTGCTTCTTTTAATTTTTTCATTGTAGCCGGTATAATTTTCACCGTAATTTTCTAAATCATGAACATCGAGACCAAGTAAATGACCAAGACCATGCGGCATAAAAAGAGCATGTGCACCTTTTGCAACTGCATGATTCATATTTCCTTTCATAATTCCGAGTGCTTTCAATCCCTCAGCAATTACTTTGGATGATTTAAGATGAACATCTTTATATGTAATACCGGGACGGATATTTTTTATTGCAGATAAATTTGCATCAAGTACAATTTGATAAATTTCTTTTTGTTTTGATGTGAATTTCCCACTTACCGGAAAAGTTCTGGTTATATCACTTGCATAGTGAAGTGCAGATTCAGCGCCGCTATCGTTAACGACAAGATCGCCATTTTGCAATTTATTACCGTAATAGTGATTGTGTAATGTTTGTCCATTCCGCGAAAAAATTATTGGAAATGATATACCGCTTCCCATAGAAGCTGCAATTCCTTCAATGAAACCGGCAATTTCTCTCTCATACATTCCCGGTTTAGCGAGACGCATTGCACCAACTTGCATTTCGTATGAAATGGCAATTGCTTTTTCAATTTCTTTTAGTTCTTCGGGAGATTTGATTGAGCGCTGTCCGGTTATTGCAATTACTAATTCCGGAGAAGCATATTCATTAATTCTTTTAGCATCAATTCCGAGTAAAGATTGAAGCTTGAGCATATTATAGTACCGGTACTGCGGTATGAAATGAATTTTTCTTCCTTGCGCAACTGCATTACTGATGTAAGATTCTAACTGTGAAAGGGTCTGTGTTATTTTAATTCCCACCTTAGCAGCTTTTTCTTTTACAGTTGATTGAGGTCCCATCCAAACAATTTCATCTAAAGTGAAATCGTTCCCGAAAATGATCTCTTTATTTTCATCAATATCAATTACAGCGGCAAAGTTTGCATGATCGATACCAAAGTAATAAAGAAATGTACTGTCTTGCCGGTATTTGTAAGTGTTATCGGTATAATTCATTGGTGCTTCATTGTTACCGAGTAAAAGAATTATTCCGTTATTAATTTTCTTTTTTAGCTGTGCTCTTCTCTGGATATACGTTTTTGCATTGAACATTTTAACCTCTTGAGAATCAATTTATTTTTTAAAATCAACCTCCCCATATCCCAATCCAACTTGTCCGCCATCTTGATGGGCGGAGTAGGGAAAACTAAAATCGGGTGGTCATTATAAGATGCGGTGTTCAGTTCTTTTTATTATTTCATTTTGTAGCACTTCGCTTAAATCTACAAAGTAATCGCTGTACCCGGCAACGCGTACAATTAAATCGCGGTACTTCTCCGGATGTTTTTGTGCCTCACGCAAAATATCTGCAGTTACAACATTAAATTGAATATGGTGACCATCCAATTTAAAATAAGTTCTAATTAATTTTACAGCTTTTTCAATATCAGCATCAGTTTCAAGTAATTGAGGTGTAAATTTTTGATTCAATAAAGTCCCGCCGGTTCGCAGATGATCAATTTTTGACGCGGATTTGATAACTGAAGTTGGACCATGAATATCAGCTCCTTGTACCGGAGATATACCTTCACTAAGCGGTTCATTTGCTAATCTGCCATCTGGTGTTGCACCGGTGACTGATCCGAAATATACATGCGAAGTTGTTGGGAGTAAGTTGATTCTAAAATGTCCACCTTTTGTATTTGGTCTTCCATCAACCGCATTAAAATAAATTTCGAAAACTTGTTTGGTAATATCATCCGTATAATCATCATCGTTACCGTACTTTGGCGTCTCAAACAACAATTTATTTTGTAATTCTTTATCATTCTTAAAATTGTTTTTCAATACATCGAGCAATTTATCCAATGTAAAATTCTTTTTATCGAATACATTGTATTTGATTGATGCAAGCGAATCCGTAATTGTTCCTAGTCCAACTCCCTGAACATATGAAGTGTTGTATCGTGCACCGCCGGCATTGTAATCTTTTCCTTTTATAATACAATCGTCAATTAAAATCGACATGAAAGGTGCCGGCATATAATAAGCATATATTTTTTCAATAATTATGTTGCCTTTAATTTTGATGTTAATGAAATGATTAAGCTGCTTTTCATATGCATTTATTAAATCATCAAAAGTGTTGAAAGAATTTGGATCACCGGATTTAATTCCGATTTGTTTTTGTGTCCGCGGATCAAAACCATTATTTAGTGTAATTTCTAAAACTTTAACCAAATTAAAGTAGCCGGTTAAAATATATGCTTCTTTACCGAATGCACCGGTTTCAACACAGCCGCTTGCACCGCCGCATCGTGCATCAATTAGAGATTTACCGTGCCGCAGCATTTCTTGAATTATCGCATCGGTATTAAAAATGCTTGGTTGACCAAAACCGGTTCTAATAATTTTCATTGCACGTTTGAGCAATCGATCAGGATTTTTTTTGCTAACTTGTACCATTGAACTCGGCTGAAGCAGCCGCATCTCTTCGATAACATCGAGAATTACATAAGTCAAATCATTTGATGCATCTTCACCTTCGGGTGTAACGCCGCCAACATTTATCAAACAGAAATCTGTATATGTACCGCTTTCGGCAGCAGTCACTCCAATTTTAGGCGGTGCCGGTTGGTTGTTGAACTTCACCCAAAATGATTGTAATAATTCTTTTGCGGATTCTTCCGTAAGCAATCCGCTTTCAATATCTCTTTTATAAAATGGATATAGATGCTGATCTAATCTTCCGGGATTGAATGAATCCCATGTATTTAATTCAGTAATTACACCAAGATGAACGAACCAGTAGTATTGAAGTGCTTCCCAAAATGTGCGCGGTGCATTAGTTGGAACTCGTTCGCATATTCCAGCAAGTGTTTCGAGTTCATTTTTTCTTTGTTTATCTTTTTCAATAGAGGCAAGTTCAAACAATTTTTTACTGTAACGTTGGGCAAATGAAATCAATGCATCACAGCAAATTTCCATTGCACGGAGTTCTTCGCGTTTTTCAAATGCATTAGGGTCATTATAAAAATTTAAGTTTGTGATTGATACTTGAATCTCTTTTTTAAAATCGAGCATTCCTTTTTTGTAAATCTTGTCATCAAGAACTGTATGTCCCGGTGCCCGCTGTTCCATAAATTCTGTGAAGATGCCGGCATCGTAGCAGTCTTTCCAATCTTGATCAACTTCATTGAAAATTTTGTCCCGTATAGAACGGCCTTTCCAGAATGGTATAATTTCATTTTCATAAATTGATTTTGTTTTATCGTTAACCTTAAACCATTCATTCGGGCGTGAATTTAGAAGATCCAAATCATGTAAGCTGTGTACGCAAAGTTCGGGATAGGTTGGAGTTGCTTTTGGTTCGGGTCCGCGCTCGCCAACTATTAATTCTCCTTCATTAACACATAGTTCTTTGTTTTCAAGTAGATATTTGAATGCTAATGCACGTGCTACCGGAATGGAAACTTTTTCTGCTTCACGGCTTTTATAAAATTGTGTTAATAATAATGCCCGCTCATCTGATAAAGTAGGTATTGCATTTAATGACTGCTCTCGTAATTTTTTTATACGCTCATTCATTAATATCCTCCGATTTTCACATCGTAACCGGTAGATAAAAATCTGTATTTAATATTTTCCAATTCTTCTTTTAGTGGAGGTTTGATATCCGGAAGCTTGTTCTCTTTTTTCATTTTGCTGTATTTTGAACTCGCACTTGTGTGATAAGGTAATAAATTGATCTCGCGGACATTTTTTAATTTCAATATAAAATTTATCATAAGATCAAGATTTTTCTGTGTATCTGTAATTGAAGGAATAACCGGAATTCTTAAAATAATCTTATCACCAATATCAGCAAGACGTTTAAGATTATCATGAATAATTTTATTTGTTACTCCGGTATAATCTAAATGCAATTCTTCATCCATTAATTTTAAGTCATATAGAAAAAGGTCTGTAACACCATTTATTTTTTCAAAATTATTAAAATCTGTGTAGCCGGTTGTATCAACAGCAGTATGTATGTTTTTATCTTTGCAATTAGTTAAAAGTTCTTTCAGAAAATTGATTTGCAGCATCGGTTCGCCGCCGGAAAATGTTGCACCACCATTCGATTCTTCGTAAAACGGAACATCTTTTTCAATTTCTTTCATTACTTCTGAACTTGTTACTTCGGAGCCAATTTTGTTTCTATTTTCATAATCATGCGAGATGTGCCATCGGAAATTGCAATTATCAAATTGTTCGGGTAATTCGCGCTGGCTTTCCGGATTATGGCACCACCAGCATTTCAACGGACAGCCTTTAAAAAAAACAGTTGTTCGTATCCCGGGTCCATCATTGATAGAATATTTTTTTATATCGAAAATATATCCTTTAACACTCATATAGAATATTTAATAATAATACCTTGAGCAAAATAAATGATTTACAGCTAAAATTAAATTTTTGTTACCTAAGTTTAACCTCTTTTTTGCATTCCGAAAACATTATTTTGGTTTTGGAAATTCAATAGTTTATGACAAACAAGAACAAATCGATATTTTATGCTCTTGGTGCAGTTCTCTTCTGGTCAACTGTAGCAACGGCATTTAAATTAACTCTGCAAGGAATGACTAATTCGCAAATGTTGTTTTATTCATCCCTTACAAGTGTGTTTGTACTGTTTTTCTTTGCTCTAAAAAATTCACCCAAAGATTTAAAACTCTTCTTTAGCCGGCATCATTTTAAAAATAATATGACACTCGGATTAATTAATCCATTCGTTTATTACTTAATATTATTCGAAGCATATAAAGTTTTACCGGCACAAGAAGCACAGCCTATTAATTTAACTTGGCCGTTGATTATTTCAATTTTCTCAGCAATTTTTTTAAATCAAAAAATATCAGCACGTACTTTCACTGGACTAATAATTTCATTTATTGGAGTAGTTGTTATTGCTACACGTGGAAATATTTTTACTCTTCATTTTCACAATATATATGGAGTAATATTAGCTTTAAGCAGTTCATTCATTTGGGCATCATTCTGGATATTAAATCTTCTTGATAATAGAGAAGAATCTGTAAAACTTTTCGGATCATTTTTCTTCGGCACTATTTATACCGGACTTTACATTTACTTTTTCGGATCGTTTGGACCGATAGAATTTAAATACTTGTTTGGTGCAGTTTACATCGGATTATTTGAGATGGGAATAACTTTCTTTTTATGGTTAAAAGCTCTTTCACTAAGCGATGACAAAGCGAAAACATCCACAATGGTTTATCTTTTCCCGGTGATCTCATTATTTTTTATTGCACTAGTTTTAAAAGAGAAATTGTTTGCTTCGTCTATTATCGGACTGGTAATGATTGTTGGTGGAATTTTGTTTCAGCAGTTAGGAAAGAAAAGAGAAGATTAACCCAGTACAAACGTCTGCCCAATCTCATCAAGACCAATTTTAATTGGTAAGTTTACAGCTGCTCTTTTCATCCAATCGATTGGTTCGCTGAATGGTTCAACACCTTGTCTAAAAGTTTTTGTGTGAACCGGAATGAAATATTTAGCGTTAATATCGTTAGCCATTTGCAGAGCTTCTTCCGGATTGCAGTGGTTTCTCCGCCAAGGATTGTAGGCACCGATCGGCATTATTGCAATATCTATATTTTCATCTTTTATTAAATTGAATTTATCAGACATTGCAGTATCACCGCCGAATAATATTTTTTTGCTGTTGTAGTCAATTAAATATGCATTGTAGCTTCTGCCATCTTTCATATATCCGCGGGAGCGGTCTTTTTCCCACGGAAAACGCCAACCGAAATGTTTTACTTCCAAAGCTTTGAAGCGTATATCTTGCAATTTTAATTCATCATTCCAATCCATAACTGAAATTGATTTCCAGTCAAGATCATCAATAACATCTCTTGTTAAATAAGCTGTGATAACATCTATCTGATTCGGATACTTTTCTGCAAAGTATTTTAGTGTGGGATAATCCATATGATCCATATGTGCATGGGAGAGTAATATTATATCGGGTTTTGGAAAATCTTCTTTTGTGAGGGCTGGAGGTGTAACCCGCTGTGGTCCTATAGTATTTCCGAGGAAATATAAGCCAACGTTATCAAATAAAACCGGATCAGTTACAATCCATTTACCGAAAAGATTTATCAATACTGTTGAATGTCCTATCCAGGAAAGTGTAATGTTATTTTTATCCCATGTAGATGGTTCCGGTTTGAAATTTAATTTTATGTGCGGCTTTGCCGAAGTATCAGATTTGATAAAAATGGGTGCTAAAAATGTACTGGCAATTGCTGCTGATATATGTTTTACGAATTTTCTTCGATCCATATTTTTAAAACAGAAATAGAATCAAAAAAATTCCAATTCAAAATTTTGTTCAGTTTACAATAATTTTGTTGGAAAGTTCATTTGTATCATCGGTCTTTACGGGGAAATGCTCGCTCAATATTTTACTTACACGGTCTATACCTAACAAAATACCGTTAGCAAAGTGTCCTTCTCTAAATTCTTTTTGTATCTGATTCCTTACATCATCCCAAATTGATTGATCAACCTTCTCATTAATTCCCTTATCGGCAAGTATGTAAAATTTTTTTTCGGCTAGTAATAGATAGAGAAGAATTCCAGTATTATCTCTTGTTGAATGCATATTGAGTTTATAAAATTCTTTCTCTGCTAATGAACGAATCTCTTTTTTCCTTTCCAATAGAGAGGTTTTTTCTTTTATCGATACTCTTATTTCACCGGAAGTACTTTTTTCAGCTTCTTTAATTTTATTTGAGATTCTTAAAAAATCATCATCGGTGAAGAATTCATAAATCAATTTATTTTTCATAAGATAAATATTGTAATCTTTAACAATTTGATGCAAAGATAACAGAAGAAAGAGACAAAAGAAACAATCCTAAAATTGATTTTTTATATATTTACTAAAGCATTTATAACAATTATGGTGATAAAAATGTACAAATTAGTCTTGCTGAGACACGGCGAAAGTGTTTGGAACAAATTAAATCTTTTCACTGGCTGGACCGACGTTGATCTTTCCGAAAAAGGAATTCAGGAAGCAGACCAGGCTGGAAAAACATTAAAAGCTGAAGGTTTCAATTTTGATATTGCATTTACTTCTGTTTTAAAAAGAGCAATTAGAACTCTGAATATAACTTTAGATAATATGGAGTTAATGTGGATTCCGGTAATAAAATCGTGGCGATTAAATGAAAGACATTATGGTGCATTGCAAGGATTGAACAAAGCAGAAACAGCAGAAAAATATGGGAATGAAAAAGTTAAAATATGGCGAAGAAGTTATGATGTTCCGCCGCCGGCTCTCGATTTGAATGATGAAAGATATCCAGGTAATGATCCGCGCTATAAAGATATTGATCCCAAAGAGATTCCAGTTACGGAAAGTTTAAAATTAACCGTTGAAAGATTTTTACCTTACTGGCATTCCACAATTGCCCCAACAATTAAAAGTGGAAAGAATGTTTTGATTGCCGCACATGGGAACAGTCTGCGTGCTTTGGTTAAATACCTTGATAATGTTTCCGAAGAAGAAATAGTTGAGTTGAATATACCGACCGGTATTCCATTGGTTTATGAGCTTGATGAAAATTTGAAACCGATAAAACATTATTATCTCGGTGATCAGGAAGCAATCAATGCGGCAATAAATGCGGTTGCAAAACAGACTGAGAAAAAATGATATCCCTTTTTAAACAGACTTAAAAGGCAGTAGTACGGTGTTGCAAAACAAAAAGATTAGATTTAATATTGCATCAAAGAAAGGGGAAAGAATATAGTTATTGTTACAGTAACTATCTTTTAAGGATATCGATCATGAAAAAGACAATTCTTTCAATTTTCTTTCTATTCATTACACTCACAACAATTAAATCTCAAACAGTAATAGGAAAATATGCCGGTGAATTTTTAACCATCGGTGTTGGCGGCAGATCACTTGCTATGGGCGGTGCTCACACAGCAATTGTAAATGATGTTACTGCCGGTTACTGGAATCCAGCCGGACTTGCAAGAATTGATTATCCACAATTTGCATTAATGCACGAAGAACATTTCGGTAACCTTGTTAATTATAATTACGGGGCAGTTGCTATACCATATGATAAAGATATGAGTCTTGGTATAAGCGTTATACGTTTAAGTGTTGATGGAATTCCTGATACACGCAATGCACTTGAAGATGCTAACGGAGACGGAATATTGGATATTAATAACGGCGACCGGCTCGACTATTCTAAGATTACAGAATTCAGTAATACTGATTGGGCATTTTATTTAACTTTTGCAAAACGGCATTCAGATAATTTTTACTGGGGCGCTAATGTAAAAATTATTAAAAGAGATTTAGCAGAATATAGTGCAACGGGAATTGGTTTTGATATAGGTGCATATTACAATCCGACTGAAAATTTATTCCTTGGTGCAAATATTCAGGATGTAACAACAACTTTAATTGCATGGAGTTCCGGTAGAAACGAATTGATTACTCCAACTGCAAAAGTTGGTGTTGCATACCAGTTAGATTTTCTTGACGGGAAAATATTACCGGCTGTTGATCTAGATATCCGTTTTGAAAACAGAAAGTATGCTTCAATGTTTAATATTGGTCCGGTTAGTTTTGATGCACATACCGGATTTGAATATAACTATAAAAATATTTTTGCAATTCGTGCCGGTTATAATGATGTAAAACAATTTACTGTTGGTGCTGGAATTTATTTACCCAAATTAACAATTGATTATTCATTCGCGAGAATTGCTCAATCTGAAACTGAAAGACTACCAGATACTCACCGCATTTCCATAATGCTTACTTTGGAAGAACCAAAGTTTTTAAGGGGTAGCGAATAACAGTAACATCGATATAAGATCCATTAATATCAAATTTTGAATATCAATCAACTTTCTCACAACATTAAAATTCTTTATTCTATCTTATGATATAATGACTAGTTTGATTAATTTATTATTAATTAAATTTTAGGAGTTATGTCTTACAGAATAATTATTATTTCTATTACTTTATTTTTTCTAATTAAATGTTCAGCTGGTATAAATTCACTTTACACTTTTGATTATCCCCTAACAAATGACAAGGCATATTCTACTTTATCCAATATCTCCGTAAAAATACCGGAAGGTTGGTATCAGATAGAAGATAATGAATACGGAACAATCAACTTATGGCTTATGAAAAATGATCTTTCCTCATCACTTCAGTTCAGCACAATCAATATTGATGATGCCATAATTACGGATAATCCAGATAACATTTTAGAAAAAGTTAAAGAGTATAATAAAATCTTTGTAAAGTTAAAGTATGGAAATGAATTTACTGGTTTTTTTAATCAGGAGGATTTCGAAATTAACGGAAAAAGTTTTAAGGCATATCAATACACCAATGACAAAAATCAAATTATTCGAACGGTAATATTTATACATAAAGAGAAATTCTATGAATTTGTAGCAGTTACAAACAGCAAAAATTTGGTTTCTGAGCTTTTTACGATACAAAATGCCGTTTTATCAACCCTTGAATAATTTTTTTTTACTTTAAAGGCAACATTTCTATAACTCAAACATCTTTTAGATTAAAGAAAATATTTCTTTGAGTGCACCTCTGGAAAATATTATCGATTTCACGCTGGTTTACAACCGCTATAAAAAGCAGTTGTACAATTATGCAATAAAAATGGTAAGCGACCGGCTGACATGTGAAGATATAATCCAGAATACATTTATTAAGTTATTTGAAAATTTGAAAAACATCCGTGTTAAAGAGAGTATACAATATTGGCTCTTTACAACCGTTAGAAATGAAATCTATACTCACTATCGTCATAAAAAAATACGTTTAGATCAATATTATGCTGAAGATGCCGATGAAATTGATGTATTATCCGATAGTAATATTGAATTCGACTATGAGAAAGCGGAACTGAAAGAAATGATAATGGAACAGCTAGATAAATTGGCCATTGAACAGCGGGATGTTTTTTTACTGAAAGAATATGCCGGTTTATGTTATAAGGAAATTGCTGAAGTGATGAATATAGATGAAGAATTAGTTAAGAGCAGATTATTCAAAGTAAGACAGAGATTAATAAGAAATTTATCCAAAATATTAACGAGGTAGTTATGCTGAATGATGAAACAAAAATTCTGATTGATAAATATTTTGACGGCGAACTCCCGAAAAATATTGAAGCCGTTATATTTACGGAGCTTTCACAAGATGAAGAAAGCAGAGAATATTTTAGACAGATGAATAAAATGAAATTAGCATTGCAAGAATCGATGGAAGAATTTCCATTTAATTTAGATCAAAAAATATTGATGAAAATAAGATCCTCTGAAGAAAGAAAACCATTCTGGCAAAAAAACTTTTTACCGGTGCTTAGTTATTCTTTTGCTGTTATATTGCTGATAATCAGTCTTTTCATGTTTTTTGAAATCCGGAATTATAAAACCGATTTAAAATCAACATCGCAGCAAATGTTTGAACAGCAGAAGACGATCAATCTTTTAATAAACAGTTTACCTTCTGTTGATATTGAATCTGAATTGCAAAATGCAGTTGTAATAAATGCAAATTTATGAGGTGGAAAATGAAATCAAAATTGTTATTTGCATTAATAGTGGCTCTTTTAATCAGTTGCGAATCTAAAAACGATGGAATTGAAATTATTCCAGATTATGACTCTATCTATCTAACAGAACAGAATGTAGATTTTCCGGCTCATCCAAAACAAAATCAAGAAAATGATTTGCAGAAAGAACTCGAAAATATTTTTAAAGAATTTTATGATAATAAATCAGGACGTGCAGAATTATTTAAAGTAGCATTCCGTATTTACATTAATGAAAATGGCATAATAGATAAATTAAAAATCCTTGATGAGTCCTCTTACAAATTTGGAACTACTGATGAAGACGGAATTCTATTTACAGATAATCAAAAATTGTATCCTCGAATAAATGAAATACTCAGCAAGTATGAATTTGAACCAGCAAAAAAAGGAAAAGATAAAGTAAAATTTCGTAAAGATATTGCATATGCATGTTCAATCAATTCCGATGGTAAAATAAAAGGATATATACCTTTGGATTTTTCAATGGATTTAACAGGTCTTAACAAAGCCGATTTTTTTGTTGCAGTTGAAAAAACTCCGGAACCAATTGGTGGAATGGAAGCAATTTTAAAAAATGTAAAATATCCTGAGATCGCAAAAAGAGCCGGTATTCAAGGACGTGTATTTATTAAGGCATTTCTAGATGAAGAAGGTAATGTAGTTGGCACTGAGATAATAAAATCCGCTGATAAAATATTGGATTCTGCAGCAGTGGATGCTGTTATGAAAACAAAATTCAAACCCGGAATTCAGAAAGGTAAACCGGTTAAATCACAAGTAGCAATACCAATTGTATTTAAACTCAAATAATAAATCACAAATCAATGGGGGGTAATATGAAATCTCTAAAAACATTGTTATCACTTTCACTTATAGTATTCTTTTTATCAGTTAATTTAATTTCGGCTCAGGAAAAAGAAGAACTTGATAAAGTACCTATGCCGGTTGGCGGTATGGAAACAATTTTGAAAAATGTTGTTTATCCAGCTGATGCTAAAAAAGCCGGCATTGAAGGTAAAGTTTTAGTAAAAGCAGTAGTCGATGAAAACGGTACTGTTGTTAAAACAATTATTGAGAAAGGTGATAATGAGTTATTAAATAAAGCAGCAATTGATGCAGTCAAATCAACTAAATTTACTGCTGGTGAAAAGGATGGCAAAAAAGTAAAAGCTGAGGTATTCGTTCCAATTATGTTCAAATTGAAGTAGCAGCATAGTTGATTTAGTTAAGGGGGAAAATGGGGACAGTTGTTTTTGTCCCCATTTTTTTTACAAGCTTATTAAATCATTGTAAATGATAAATGCCATTAAAGCAAGCAGTAAAATAAATCCGGCATTTTGAATTGCCATCTTAACTTTAAGTGGCAGTTCCTTTCTAAAAATTCCTTCTAATAATATTATTATAAAATGCCCGCCATCTAATGCCGGAAATGGGAGTATGTTAATAATTGCCAGACTGAGACTTAGCATAGCGAGAAAGAATAAGAAGGAAATTATTCCGGAATCAGCAGAGCGAGCGGCGTATTGTGCAATTTTTACCGGACCGCCGAATGCTTGATTGAAAGCAATCTTTCCGGTTATAACATTCCGCAGCATACCGAATGTTAATGCTGTATATTGACCAATATTAGTAATGCTTTGAGTAAACGCACCAACGAATCCATAAGTTTTATAATTAAAGTCTCCGGTATAAGCATCAGTTATAGCTATTCCTATTTTTCCTTCAATACCGGGATTTACGGTAGTTTTCAAAGTATCTTCACCGCGTAAATAAACAAGCTGAAGATCTTTTTCTTTGTTTGATGAGATCAATTCAACTACTTGTTCACGGTCTTTTAACGGAATTCCGTTTATGAATAAAAATATATCACCGGCTTTAATTCCGGCATCTTCTGCTGGAGAATTATTCATAACTTCTTGTATGTACGGTTGTGTTGGAGACGGGAAAAGGAAAAATCCTTTTTGAGATCCTTCGGTTATTAATTTTCTTGAAGCAGTGAATGTATTTTCATTACCATCTCTTAAAACAGTGACCTTAACATCATTGGAATTTGTTACCAATAAGTTATCAACAATTTCTTCCCAATCATTTACTTTTTTGTCATTTAACGAAATTATTTTATCATAAGATTTGAATCCGGCTTTTTCAGCGGCACTTCCCGGTTCAACAATACTAATAGTTGTTGATTGAAAAACTTGCTTTCCTTGGAAGAAATTAATTCCCCAAAATATTACGATTGTTAATAACAAGTTCATCAAAACGCCGGCAGTAATTACGAATAATTTTTGGTACGTTGGTTTTGATCTGAATTCCCATGGTTGCGGTTCAGATTCAACAAATTTTGTATCCATACTTTCATCAACCATACCGGCTACTTTTACATAACCGCCAAGAGGGAAAATACATAAACGGTAATCAGTATTACCCTGTCCATCCCAATCTTTTGGAAGATCGCCGAAAGAAAAACCGTTTAATTTATTCCATCCGCCAATTCTTTTACCAAAGCCGATAGCAAATACATCAACACGCATTTTTGATAACTTAGCTGCTGCAAAATGACCAAACTCGTGTACAAAGACTAATATTCCAACAGTTATTATGAAGTAAATAATATATTCCATTTAAAGTCTCTTAATTAAATTTTTTGTTTAATAATTCTCTTGTTCTAAAATCATATTCAAAAATTGTTTCTAAAGATAACTCGAACCGGTAATCTAAATTATCCAGAGCAAATCGGATTATATCGGGGATCTGAATAAATTTAATTTTTCCTTTCAAGAAGTAATCAACTGCAATTTCGTTTGCGGCATTTAATATGCAAGGAGCCAATCCGCCGGCATTAATTACATCATATGCCATTTTAAGGCACTTAAATTTATCAAAATCCGGCTCAAAAAACGTTAGTTGATTTAATAAATTTAAATCTGTCCGGACACCCCGGTATGAATATCTATCCGGATAAGATAAAGCATAAAGTATAGGTAATTTCATATTTGGTACGCTTAACTGCGCTTTTATTGAACCATCGATAAATTCCACCATTGAATGAATAACCGATTGTGGATGAACAATCACATCAATTTTATTTTTGGGAAGATTAAATAGCCAGAATGCTTCAATAACTTCCAGACCTTTGTTCATCATAGTTGCAGAATCGATAGTTATTTTATTACCCATTTTCCAGTTAGGGTGATTCAATGCCTCATTAATTGTTACATTTTTTAATTCATCAATCGATTTATTGAGAAACGGTCCCCCCGAGGCAGTTAAAATTATTTTATTAATTTCATTTTTGTCTTCACCATTTAAGCATTGGAAAATTGCACTATGTTCGGAATCGACGGGTATTAATTCAGCATTATTTTGATGACAAAGTTCATTAACTATTTGACCAGCTGCAACCAAGGTTTCTTTGTTGGCAAGTGCAATTCTTTTTTTCTGTTTGATTGCTTCTATCGTAGGTTTCAGACCGGCAAAACCTACAATAGCCGAAACTAAAATGTCATAATCTCCGCGTTTAGAAATCTCAATTAAACCTTCGTCACCAGCTAAGATTTCATATTTATTTCCAATAGCAATTTTTAGTTCTTCCGCTTTTTCCTCATTACGTACTGCAATTGTTTTTGGTTTGAATTCATTTGCTTGCTTTATTAACAGATCCACATTGTCATTTGCAGTTAATCCCGTAATTATAAATTTATCAGGGAATGATCTTACAACTTCCAAAGTACTTACGCCTATAGAGCCGGTAGAACCGAGAAGGAGAATTCTTTTCATTTATTTTTTCCGTTAATCAGCCGATAAACCAATGTGTTACTGCAAATAGATAATTTATTAATACCATTATGTTGATGGTTGTATTCAACGTATAGAGTTTATTCAAATTTTTATAACCATCTTCGGAAATCTCATTGCTGTTTTCAAGATCACTACCTATTGCAGTTCTAATCTTTTTTGCTGTTGGTATAATAAACAGAAAGATAATTAATAAAATTATTACAGTTAAAATTTGTTTAGTTGATAACCAGTGATTTGCATCCATCTGAAAAAATTGGTAGCCGGAATTTGTAACTAAAAAAATTCCAGATGCAATGATACCGGTGCTTCCAACTATTCCCATAATATTTGTAATATTCAAATAGAGTTTTATAAGTTTTTTCTCTCCCGATTTCCCTTTGTTACTTGAGATTACCGGTCTTAAGATTGAATCTATTATTAAACTTACCAGCCATACACCCGCAAATGTTATATGCAGTGATTTTATTAAAATATACTCCATTATCTTTTCCTTTGTAATATTTTAAGATTAAATATAATAAAAAGTGGTACCAGAACTTATAAATAGACATTTAGTCTTTTGTTCATTATTTTCAAACCAATAAAATGGCTAGCAAGTTCAAATAATTAAATGAGGGGAACATGAAAAATAAATTTACATATATAGCTGCAATTGTTGTGGTATTAACTGCAACGATTCTTGTCTCCAGAGATTGGAGGATAAATCAAATTCCTAATGGAACAAAGTTCAGTTGTGCTAATTGCCATGTTAGTGCTGCCGGCGGCGGTCCACGTAATTCGTTCGGACAAAGCGTTGAATCGAGAGTTACTCCGGGCGGTACAAATAGTTTTTGGAATTCTTCACTTGCAAATATTGATTCCGATGGAGATGGTTTTACAAACGGAGTTGAACTGCAAGATCCTAATGGTACATGGACGGGCGGTGAAATTGGGGATATAAATTTAGTAACCAATCCCGGTAATGCAAGCAGTAAACCAAATCCTACTTCTGTTGAAAATGAAATAGTTCCACTTCAGTATAAACTTTATAATAATTATCCCAATCCTTTCAATCCATCAACTAACATCGCATTTGAAATTGCCAGTGCTGAATTTGTTAGTTTGAGAGTATTTAACATAAATGGAGAAATGGTGAGAACATTGATCAATGAAAATTTGCCTCCTGGAAGATTCGAAAAAGTTTGGGATGGCAAAGATGAATTCGGTGTTAGTGTTTCTTCCGGAATTTATATCTATCGATTAGTAGCTGGACAGTTTGATAAATCTGCAAGAATGATTTTGATGAAATAGTTTTGAGTGAAGAGTGTAGAATTTGAGGTTCTATTTATGTATCAATATTTATTAAAGAGGATATAATGAAAAAAGTTTTTTTATTAATTCTTATTTCGATAATAATAACAACTAATTTACAAGCATTACCAAGATTTGCATTGCAGCAGAAAGATAGATGCATCGATTGCCATGTAAATCCAACCGGCGGAATTATGCGTAATGATAACGGTGTCTTTTTTGGAAAAAATGTTGTAAGTATGATTTCTCCTCGTGATGATAAATTTCCAATTTCACAAAAATTATCCGATAACATTTCATTCGGTCTCGATTACCGTTCGCAATTTTTATATTCCGGACAGAAGACGCGGGGCGATTTTCAGGATATGACCGGATCAATTTATATCAATGCCGGTCTATCAGAAAAGATTGATTTACTTGCACGTTATGATTTTGTAAATGCATTATGGGAAGCATACGGTATTGCAAGAATTTTACCCAATGAAAGCTACATTAAAGCCGGTTCGTTTGTTCCTAATTACGGAATAAGATTAGATGATCATACATCCTACACTCGCGGAGGAGATTACGGTTTACTATTTTCAATTGGATCTGTGCAAGGTTTGCTTTACAATCCGCGCTACATTGAAACCGGTGTGGAACTTGGAATTAATATTTCTGATTTCGGATTGCTTACTGCAAGCGTTGGTAGAAGTAAGTTGAACAGTATATTAACAACTGATCCGACATTTACTACTCGTTTGGAATTAAATCCGCATCTCGATGAAATCGTATTAATGATCGGCGGCTCGTTTGCATCTACAAAAATAAAAGTTTTTGATCCGTTAACCGGAATACCTTCCGTTCTTTCTTCACAGTTGTTCGGTGGTTTTGCCGGATTTGGCTATAAACGATTTACATTGATAGGAGAGTTTGATATTGCTAAAGATTACTTGGCAGTTGAAAAAACTTCGAATGCTTTAATGCTGGAAGCATCTTATCAATTAATGGTTGGACTTGAAGCTATAGTTAGATATGATAGTTTTGACCCGAACAGTGAAACCGAAAAAGATGAATTAGCACATTTAATTTTTGGATTTGAATTTTTTCCGTATAGTTTTATCGAATTGCGTCCGCAGTACAGAATTAATTTAGAAGAACCAAGTGTGGATAACGATGCATTTGTACTGCAGTTTCATTTTTGGTATTGAGAGGATGATAACTAAGATAAATTAATAGTTATAATATTTTCGTCGAGGACTTGCCCGCCTTTATTTTGGAGGTATGGTTCTCGACGACCTAATTAGTTTGTATTAATTTTTAATAAAGCACTATCATACTCAGCAATTAATTTTTCCATAAGTACACTCACCGGTAAAATTTCTTTTATAAGACCAGCACCTTGTCCGGCTTCAAGCATTCCATTTTTTTCATCACCTTCAAAAATTCCAAGCCGTTCTCTTTTTGAACCGAGCATTTCTTTTAATTGATTTTCATCTGCACCGTTTAATTCTGCTTTATGTACCGTATCGGAAAAATCATTTTTAATCATCCGTGCCATACCGATTTTTTTTAAAACAAGAATAGTATCATTATCGTTTGCATCAACTATTTTTCTTTTGTAATTCTCATGAGCGGAAGATTCAACTGTTACGGCAAAACGTGTACCTATCTGCACTCCCTCGGCACCAAGAGACAAAGCTGCAAGAATTCCTCTACCGTCTGTAATTCCCCCGGCAGCAATAACCGGAATTTTTAATACATCAGCAAGTTGAGGTATCAAACAAAATGTTGTTATTTCATCAATACCGTTGTGACCTCCGGCTTCAACACCTTCGCCAACTACTGCATCGCATCCAACACTCTCTGCTTTCAATCCATATTTGATTGACGGCACAACATGCACAACAATAATGTTTTGTTTTTTTAGTTTATCAATGTGTCTCCCCGGGTGACCAGCAGATGTAAAAACAATTTTAACATTTTCTTCAATTACTGTTTTGATTAAATCATCGGCATCACCTCTTAGCAGAGGGATATTCACTCCAAATGGTTTATTGGTTGCAGCTCTGCATTTTTGAATATGCTCTCGTAGCAGTTCCGGTTTCATTGATCCGGAACCGATTAACCCGAGTCCACCATTGTTTGAAACCGCACTTGCAAGTTTCCAACCGCTTATCCAAACCATGCCGGCTTGTACAATCGGGTATTGAATTCCGAGCAGCTCTGTAACTCTGTTTTTAATATTCATAGAATAGTGTTTAGTTATTAGTTGATATTTAATAGTTTATTAATAGTATTAAATTAATTAAATCCATTCCTTTAAAGAAAGGAGTGATTAGGTTTTGTTTGATAAAGGCAGACCTATTAATTAAATTGGCAACGCAAAAATCACAATAAAGGAACTTATTGAGAGCAGTAATACCGGCAGCCGGATTTGGAAAAAGATTAAAGCCCCACACGTTTTCGCTCCCTAAAGTTTTGTTGAATGTTGGCGGAAAACCAATCCTTGGACACATTATAGATAAACTTCTTGAAGAAAAAATTGAGAAGGCAACTTTTGTGATTGGTTATCTTGGAGAAAAAATTATTGAGTATGTTGGAAAACATTATCCAAACTTAAAAGCTGATTTTGTTGAACAAGAAGAGATGCTTGGATTGGGACACGCAATCTATTTGGCATCTGAATCTTTTGATGATGATGAAATTTTCATAATTCTTGGCGATACAATTTTTGATGTTAAACTTGATAATGTTTTCAGGAAAAAAGAGACTTCACTTGGTGTAAAAGAAGTTGAAGACCCGAGCCGGTTTGGCGTTGCAGTGTGTGAGAATGGTAAAATTATTAAGTTGATTGAAAAACCGAAAGAACCGGTTTCAAAACTTGCACTAGTCGGGTTGTACTATATCAGTAATTCTAAATTACTGAAAAGTTGTTTGAATGAACTGATAGAAAAAAATATCCGTACTAATGATGAATACCAGTTAACCGATGCATTACAACTTATGATTGATAAAGGGGAAGTGATTACAACATTTCCGGTTGAAGGATGGTATGATTGCGGTAAACCCGAAACATTACTTTCAACAAATAATTTTTTACTGACGCATAGCGGAACAAACAGAGAACCTGAAGGAGTTTTAATTAATCACCCCGTTTTTATATCTGATAAAGCAATAGTCAAAAATTCAGTGATCGGTCCATTCACTACAATTAGTTCAAACTGTGTTGTACAAGATTCAATTATTGTTAATTCGATTTTGAATCCAGGTGCAAAAGTTGAAAAGGCAGTTTTGGAAAATTCAATTATCGGAACCGATGCAGTTATTAAAGGAAAGTTCCAAAAACTTAATGCCGGAGATTCATCGGAAATAGAATTTTATTAATTAATTAAGAGGAAATAAATGTCATACCTTTTCACTTCTGAATCGGTTTCGGAAGGACATCCGGATAAAGTAAGCGATCAAATTTCCGATGGTGTTCTTGATGCCATTTTAGAAAAAGATCCAAGTGGTAGAGTAGCATGCGAAACTTTTGTAACAACCGGACTCGTAGTAGTCGGAGGCGAAATTACTACAAACGCTTATGTTGATATTGAAAATGTTGTCCGTTCTACAATTAGAAAAATCGGTTATACTAAAGCAGAATATAAATTTGATGCAGATTCATGCGGAGTATTGAATGCAATTCATTCGCAATCACCCGATATTGCTATGGGTGTTGATAAAGGC
>CAYXKL010000047.1:0-6399 GCA_964464825.1 uncultured Melioribacter sp.
GCCTAACATAACAACATCAACACCGCAAGCAAGAGCTTTTGCAACATCACCCGGACTTTTAATTCCTCCATCAGCTATTAATGCAATGTCAAGTTTCTGCTCGAGCCGTGTGAAATATAAATCAATCAGTGATGACACTTGACCAATTCCAATACCCGTTTGAACAGAAGTTGTGCAGACACTACCTCCTCCAATTCCAATTCTAACCGCATCAGCACCGGCATCATAAAGCTGTTTTAATGTTGAACCGTGAGCTACATTTCCTACTATCACTTTTACTTTATATTTTTTTTTAATTTCTTCACATCTTTTAAGAACATAAGCATTGTTAGCATTTGCTGTATCGATACAGACAATCAATTTATTCTCTGCTAATTTCTCAATTAATTTTTCATCAGCAGTCAAGTTTATAGATACTGCTTTTATTCCATCTTCTATTTTTCCATTTGAAAAGATTTCATTTAATGATGAATCGAATCTATTAACTATACCGATTACTCCAAGGGTTGATAATTCTTTGGCCATTTCTAAGCCAGTAACCGTATCCATAGGACTGGAAATTACCGGTACTGAAAGTTCTTCACCTAAAAATGTCGATTTAGTTGTCACTTCATTTCTAGATTTAACTTGTGATACTTCTTTGGGTATTAAACTGATATCATCATAAGTAAGCGATAGTGGGTAATTATTTAATTCTTTTTTAGAATAAATTTTCATTATAACTCCATACACAAATTTTTGTAAAACCGGATTTGAATCTATTGAATTTTTAATTAGAAATCTCCTTTCATTAATCAAAAATAAATCCAAGAATGAGTGTTTTATAGGTGGTTCTTTTTTTCTAAATTGCGCCCACTTTTTCACCATTAAGGAAAAGCTATGACTCATACTAAAGGAACCAAATCCACTATTATTACCTGGAAATTTCCGAAAGAATTCTGGTTAGCAAATTTTATGGAGCTCTGTGAACGTGCAGCTTATTATGGATTTTTTATTGTCCTTACACTTTATTTAACTGACATCGTTGGTTTCAACGATAAAGAAACCGGAATTGTGGCTGGAATCTTTTTTGCCGGTCTCTATTTTTTACCACCTTTTGCCGGTGCAATTTCCGATAAGATTGGATTTAAAAACGGTTTAATATTAGCATTTTCTTTATTGATGATAGGTTATGCTTTGCTCGGTATGTTTCATTCAAAAATTTTAGTGATCTTCTTTTTAATTATAGTTTTAATCGGCGGTTCTTTTATTAAACCATTAATTACGGGAACTGTTGCAAAAACAACAACTGAAGAGAACCGCGCACGTGGATACGCACTATTTTATTGGGTTGTTAATATCGGGGCATTCAGCGGAAAAACCTTTGTGCCATACATTAGACAAGGTATTGGATTAGAATATGTAAATTTTTTTTCTGCCGCAATGTCTTTCTTAGCACTATTGTTTGCAATATTTTTTTTCAAACAAGTTGATACCACCAACCAGGGTAAATCACTATCAGATGTATTAACTGCATTGAAAAGAATTTTTACAGCCCCACGATTGATAATATTAATTCTAATAGTTACCGGATTTTGGATTATTCAGCATCAACTATATGCAACAATGCCCAAATATGTAATCCGGCTTTTAGGAGAAGATGCACGTCCTGAATGGCTCGCGAATGTTAATCCAGCAATTGTAGTACTCTTCGTAGTACTAATCACAAATTTGATGAAGAAGAAAAAAGCAGTAACATCAATGTTAGTTGGAATGATACTAATGCCATTTTCAGCACTCGCTATGTCTGGTAGTCAAGCACTTGAATCATTTTCAGGGAATTCTGTTTCGGTCTTTGGATTATTTTTTCTTCATCCTCTTACTATTATGATGATAGTCGGTATTGGTATTCAAGGTTTAGCAGAATGTTTTATATCTCCAAGGTTTTTAGAATATTTTTCACTACAAGCACCAAAAGGTGAAGAGGGCTTATACCTTGGTTTTAGTCATTTACATTCTTTCTTTTCAGCATTAGCTGGTTTTATAATGTCTGGTTTCTTACTTGATTATTACTGCCCCGATCCCAAAACATTACCGGCTGGATTAACTGAAGTTCAACGTGCTGCTTATTATACTAATGCACACATGATCTGGTATTATTTTCTAGCGATTGGTTTTGTTGCAGCTATAGCACTTTATATTTTTAAATATATTACAGAAAAAAATGATGCTAAAAAATCTGTACAATGATATAATTTATAAATCTGATTCTATTTTGTAATTTTGATTAATGACAATTTTATGTAAGAACGGCAGCGAATGATTGCCGTTCTTATTTGCACAAATAATTTTAATTGTAAATTCACCCGGTTTAATATCTTTAATAATTATACTTAAAATATTTGTACTGCTATCATAATTAAATTCACTCTCAATTCTATTAATTAAAGCTGTAATTGATTGGGGATTAATTCCAGTTTGATCTTCTAACAAATATTTTAATTGTAAAGAATTATCCTTAATGATTAAACTATCTTCAATCAAAGTAATAGTAGGAATACCAGCACGGAAATATTTTGCTGTACCTCTAAAAATTCCCCAAGCTTCTATTTGATTAAATTCTTCAACATTTAATCTTAACTCTTCAATATGATTTGTATGAAAAGCAGCTTCTACTAAAACAGATGGAATTATTGTCTTTCTTAAAACTGAAAATCCTTCTCCCGGATAAATTATATAATCGGAATATGTACCATCAAAAGATCCCAGACCACCGGGATTACCCATTACATAAGAGAGGTCTCTTTGGATATAACGAGCAACATCACGTTCATTTGGTTCATATTCATAATCTGTTTCTTTAGCATGATAGTATGTCGAAGTGTAATTTGTCCAGATATCTTCCCATTTTGCTGGAGCATTATGATGAATACTAATAAACAAATCAGCATTACTTGCATTAGCCATATCCGAGCGGTCAGCTAAAGGAACTGTTTTATCTACATCTCTTGAAATAAAAACTATTGAACCGGCACGTTCTAAATATTCTTTTAGATAAAGTGCAACTTTTAAATTAATGTCAGCTTCTACTACATCGCCAGTTCTATTTGTATTTCTTCTATCATCACCTCCGTGCCCCGGATCTAAAAATATTTTTTTACCACTCAGCCATTGCGAATAATAATTGATTGTACTGTCTCTAACTGTTTGCGAAATCCAATCTGGCGGATATTCATATAAGGGGATTGTAGAACAGAAAGTGAGAAATAATAATAGTGATATAAAAAATAATATTTTGAAAGTGTTGTAGTATTTAAATAAGGTTCGGTTAATCATTAAACTCCAAGTAAAGTTACGCATTTGTTCCCTTCCAATGCAAAATTGCAGTTTGTACAATGATTAAGATTTGCAGTGTATTGTCTATTATGAATATTAAATATGGCATTATTAAGTTCACTTCGATAATTTTCTATTGTATTCGTATCTAATTGGAATTGAATTTTGACATCTGGATATTTTATAAAAATTAATCGACAAAATATTTCTTTATCAGTACCGAACATTTTATATACTATATAAGCATAATACTTTAACTGATTAAAATATTCTTCTGCACGTAATTTTACATGTTCTTCGGTAACATCATCTGTTTTATAATCTACAATTAAAACACGATTATCTTCAATAATTAACTTATCAATAATTCCATATAAGTAATATTCTCCTTCTTCACAGTAGATTTCATATTCATTAAAATATTTAACTGCTTCAGACAATTCCTTAAATGCAGCGGACAAGTAATAATTTTTAAGATCAGTTATAATTTTTTCTCTTAATATTGGTAACGACGAATCATTTTTTATATGTTCCAGTGCAAATTGTTTAGTTATAAAATCATCAAGTTTTTCTAATTGAATATTCTCTTTCAAAACAGTGTGAATAATTCTACCTTTAAGTTCACCTTTAAGTTTAATATCATCGTCTTCTTTATAATTGAATTCATATTTATCACTATATGTTTTAATTATTTCATAAATAGTTGAATACCCCAACTCATATGTTAATTGATATTTAATGGGGCATTGTCTAAATAAAGATATTTTTGTTGCAGATATAATTTCTTTTTTTGCAATGTCTTTAATCTCATTTATGTAATATTTTGTTTTTTTAATTTGATTTGCAGAATTATCATTATCAGTGGTTTCAATTTCAATATCCTTTATTACCGGAATAGATAAACTTATTTTAGTATCCTTAAATAAATACTTACCATTTTGGTTATAGATGAATTTTACATTTCCTTCCATGGATATAGAATCTTTAAATGAATTAAAATCATATTCATTTGAAATTAATTCCCAAAAAGAATCTTTTTGAACTTTATCAGAATTATCTGCAGACAAAAACAAATAATTCATAGCACGTGTAACGGCAACATAAAGCAGTCTTTTAAGCTCAGCTCGATTTTTATTATAATTAATAAAATTATACAATGATACTATTGGTGCAGATTTGGGTCTATCAAAATAATTTTTATTCAAATGAACTTTTGTAAGTAATCCGAAATTTTTATCGATACTTACCAATTTGGATTTTACACTATCATCTTTCGTATATGCATTAGTACCATATAAGAACACTACTTTATATTCCATTCCCTTTGCTTGATGAATTGTAAGTAATTTAACAGAATTTTCTTCCTTTCCTATTTGTGCTTGTCCTTCATCTTCAAATTTTTCGATAGCATTTTTGAGAAATGAAACAAAGTCGAATAAATTCTTAAAACTTTTTTTTGAATAATCGCGTGATATTTGTAATAGTTTATTCAGGTTTGCAATTTCTTGAGATGCATTTCTTTTGGCAGATACCACTGCCCAGTAATTTCTATCAACTAATATTCTTCTTAAAAGTTCATAAATTTTTACATTATTTGTTATTTCAATATGAATATTTAACTGTTCAACAACTGTTTTTAATGAAGAATTTATGACACAGAAATTTTTCAGTTTATCAAAAAAACTTTCTCCTTTTTGCAATGATATTTCAAATATTATGGTATCATTTATATTATAAAATGGTGATCTTAAAATTCCTAACAAAGCGGTATCATCTTTCTGATTGATTAGAAAGGAGATATAATTATAAATATCATATATACTCTGTTTCTGATAAAATCCTTTACCTCCAACAACAGTATAGGGTATTTTCATTTTAACAAATGAGTTTTCTAACTCCTTAAATTGCGCTCGTTTTCTGCAGAGTATACAAATTTCATTATAATTAACAGTTCCTTGCTGAACAAGATTTAATATTCTCCCGGCAACCAAATCAGATTCATAATTACCTTCTTGGCTGTTTGATAGTAATATTTCAACCGATCCTTTTTCATTTTCGTTTTTAGCACAAATTAAATCTTTATATTCTACATCGTTAAAATCAATTTTCGGATTTCTAAATAACTTATTAAACAATTGATTTGTAAATAAGACTAACTGAGGTGCCATTCTAAAACTATGAGGCAGCTCTAAAACTTTACCTTCTAAACCGGAGTTGTTTATATCAACTTTTGTTCTGTTAAATACTTCTAATTCTGCATCACGGAATTTATATATACTCTGTTTTTCATCCCCCACTACAAAAAGATTTCCATGTTTTAGGAAATCGAGTATCGGCATAAAAATATTATATTGAAGCTCATTAGTATCCTGATATTCATCTATCATAATATATTTATATCGCTGCTTTAGAAATTCTTGAACTTCTTCGAGCTTAATAATCTCTAAAGTTTTTAACAAAATATCTTCAAAATCTAAGTATGCTCTTTGTTTCTTTTTTATTGAATACTCATTTAATAAAATTTCATAAACATTGAAAAATTTTTTCCCAAAACACGCTAATTCGTATTCTATTTCTTTATGATTATCAATACTAACAATACTGATGATCTGACCGAAATAATTTTCTATTAATGATATTTCTTTAAAATATTCTTCGCGGTTTTTACTTAAATATTTCTGATTTTTTACACTACCCTCTTTTGTTAATAGCTGCGTGCAGATATCATGTAACAAAAAGATTCTTTTTTCAAATGAGTCTGATCTTGTATAAGCATTCATTAAACGAATTAATTCAATTGCAATTTGATTATCCTTTTTTGTTTTTAGTACATAATCATTAATTGTGTTAATGCTTTCAAAAACTTTAACAATATCACCCTCGAATAGATTATTAAAATGTTTCTTAAACATTTCATAATAATATTCGGAGATATCTTTTTCAGATTTCGTATATAATTCATGCAAATTCAAATTAATTATTTTACGCTGATGCAAAGCATACCGCAGATTAGACACTAATGCTTGTTTAGAACCGAATAACCTTAACAAATATTTTAATTCTTCTTTGATATCAGTTTTATTT
>CAYXKL010000047.1:6409-19724 GCA_964464825.1 uncultured Melioribacter sp.
TATCAGTTCATTGATTGTCTCATCAATTGATAATTCTATTAATTCATTTGCGGTTTGTTGATCAATAGTATTAAAATCAGCGTCAATATCTGCTTCCGGGGCAAATTCACGAAGTATATTAACACAGAACGAATGTATTGTGGATATGTTCGCTGAAACTAATACTCTTCTAACATTTTCCAATTTGTTAATAAATCTTAGATCCGTTTCTGTAAGCAATCTTGATTCAATTTCTGCTGCAATTTTTTTATTTAATTCACCGGCTGCTTTGTCAGTAAATGTAATTGCAACAATATTGTCAAGTTCAACTTCATCCTGAAGGATTATTTCAACAAATCTTTTAGATAACACAAAGGTTTTACCTGAGCCAGCATTTGCTGTTAGGAGAATATTCGAAGTGATATTCAATGCTTCTTTTTGATATGGAGTTAAATCGGTCATCAATCCGCTAAAGGCAGTTTAATTAACATTGTTGTTCCTTTCGGAGAGGTATTTTCAATAATAATAGTACCGTTAATTGCTTCAATGAATTTTTTTGCCATACTTAATCCTATTCCCATACCTTTTAATTTTGTTGTAAAATTTTCTTCAAATACTTTGTTAAGATTATCATAATCAATTCCGGCTCCGTTATCTTTTACTCTAATAAATGCGAATGAATTTTCTACGTTCAATTCAATAGTAATATTATCAGCTTCAGCTTGAATAGAATTTCTTACTAAATTAATTATAGTACGGCTCATCTGTTCACTATCTGCATTTACAAATACATCTTTATCAGGTGAAATAAATTTAATTTTTTGTCTTTCATCAATAAACAATGATATTGCATTTAAAATAATATTACTCAAATCTATTTTTTCAATATTGAGTTTAGGCATTCTTGCAAAATATGAGAATTCGGTTGCAATATTTTTAAGTATTTCTATTTGAGTTAATAAAGTAGCAGTTACTTTATTAAAAATATCATCAAATTTTTTCGATTTATCATTATAAGAAGCAATTAACTGCTGAACAGATAATTTCATTGGTGTTAATGGATTTTTGATTTCATGAGCAACTTGTTTAGCCATTTCTTTCCATGCCGTTTCTCTTTCAAGCTGTGCAAGTTCAATTTGACTCCTCTTAATCTGCTCGACCATTTTATTAAACCCATAAATTAGATCAGCAATTTCACCGCTACTCTTAACTTTTAATTCAATATTAAGATCACCGCTGCCAACTGATTTTGTAGCTAATGTTAATTTATTTATTGGAGAAGATATTTGTCTTGCAAGAAATGTACTTAGTACAATTAATATTATTAACACAAGCGAGATTATACCAAACAAGAATAAAGCTGGTTCATCATCTGATATTGATGGTGATCTGTTGAATAAATCATTTACATGAATCAATATTGGTGTGTTTGATAAAATTGAAGATTTATAAACAGAATAATATTTATTTCTATCAATATTCTCCTCAATGAAAGTTTTTTCAGATCCATTTATTACACACCTTTGATACACTATTGGGTTTAAGATATTATTCAGCAAACCAACTCGATAATAATTATTATCAGTACTGTAAACGAGATCTTTGTAATTATATATATTGAATTTAATATTTAAGTCAAAACTTGCTTTCTCATAAATCGTAATTGCAGATGCGGATGTTGATGTTAAATACTTTTTAAAATATGACTCTAATTGAAGAGCGTAACCGGTTAATCTGTCATTAGTTGTTTTTCTATTTGTTGTATCTGATATATTACTAAAATAAACAGCTATTATTATTAGAGGAATTACCGAAACAACAATTAATGTAAAAGTTAGTTTTGTTCTATAGAGAGAAAAATAATGTTTCCACTTTTTTATAAACAGCATTGAATAAATTAGAAGCGATATAAATATTAATATTGAATGAATAAAAAAGATTTTGAAAAAGTTTGATAATCTTAAAGCGATAGCACTCATTTCTAAAGCTACAGCAACACTTTTATTACCCTTACTGCCATACTTTAACACATATATAATATGTTCTTCTCTATTGATACTGGATTCCAACCATGCTTCGTTGTGTTTATTAAATACAATTGACTCAAAAGCTTCAGACTCATTCTGATTGAGTCCGACTGTTCCGAAAGAATTAACAATTTTATTATTCACTAAATAAAATATTTTCAACTTTTCTAAATCGGTTGCAGAAGATATTCCGGCTCTGCTCGAAGCCAAAAAGTTCGGTAACTGTCTTATGATTGGTTCTTCAATATTTATGATTGTTGTACATGTTAAATAACCGTTTAATTCTCCATTAATATTAATCGGGGTGATACCTATAAATTTCAGTTTTGATGAATAGACAGAATTAATTACATCAATTGTAGGAGTAGTTGTTTTCTTGATGGTATTATAATCTAAAGTATCCACCTCACCATCAGTAGAAAAAAATCCGAGTAATTTACCTTCAGTATTATAAAGTGAAATATTAATAGGAATATTCTCTTTATACACTAAACTTTTTGTCCAATAACTAAATAATGCTGAGTAATAATTATTGTCACCAAAACTATTTATGATATTCTGATCATACTGTGAATTAACTAAAGTCTGAAATAAGATAAATTTATAAATATCTATATCCGTATTTGTTATTTCATATGCGGTAGTTTTTAACGACTCACGTTCAATTTCTGAATTATAATATGAAAGTAATACGATTACTATGATTGAAGAGGATATTGCTGTGTATATATAGAAGCTTAGTTTGATTTTATTTTTAAGGAAATAGTAAACAAGTAAAATGATTACTATCAAAAAGAAAATTCTAATTATTGGAGTACCTTGCGGTTGTTTTTGAAAAGCATCGAATAACCAGCCGGTGATTTGGGTAAATAATATTATTAGCAGAATTGGTAATAATTCTTTTTCATTTAATTTGAATGCATTGTAAATCCATATCATTATCATTACAGCTAATAATAAACATATAAATCCAAGGATTAAAATGTTTATGTTCATTAATAAAATCTGAGATGATGGAAAAACATTGAACTCTTTGAAATACCTTATTGTAGAATCAAATACAACACTTCTAATCGATGCACCCAAACCACGATAAATTAATAATATAATAAGTGTTCCGAATATCAACATTAAATATCTTAACCATGTATTATACTTTATTTTACTACTTAAATTATTTTTTATAAAATAAACAAAACCAATCCACACAATTAATAAAATAAATAATAGTGTTATAAAAAATTCTAATGGAGATCGTACAATTCCAAATGCAAATACTGATGAGAAATTTGCCGCGTCTGTTAAACTATTTGTCAGATACTTTGACGGTATATTGAACAAAAACAAAAGTACTCTAATAAAAATCATCATTAATGCGAATAATATAAACTTTATCAATTTATTGTTAATACGCTGAATAAAAGGATTTAATAAGAATATTAAATTAATTAGTATTAATAAGAATAAAATATGCTGAATTGATTCAATATTATTTGAGATAGTGCTTAATTCAGTGTCAACAGAAGGTTTATCAATTGTAGCAACACCAATTTTATTCTTAAAATTATTTAATATTGGGAAAGAATGCTTTCTGCCATCTTTGGATAATTCTGCTTTGGAGTCATAATCTATTTCTACCAATGTTGTTAATAGTGATGATAAGGAGTCTGTTAAACTAAGATTAGTAAAGTTTTCGTTTAATAGTTTATATTTTTTTTCCACTGGCACCGAAATAATAAAATAGTATCCACTTCCCAATCGTAACGTGTCAATTATAGACAGATATGTGATTAACTTACTCTTATTAAAAAATGTTTGAGAAAGATTCTCTTTATCAAATTCAAGTTTATTAATATCGAATACTGGTTCATTATTCCAGCACATGAGTTTTTTCTCATCGTTATAAATTTCAATAGTGTAAAAACGATCTTCATTAATCAAATCAAAACATATTGATAAATCATTTTTTAATGTTACTCGGGATATTTTTTCTTTCAATTCTTTATTCATATCTAATAATAAATCATACTTATTATTAAGAATACCAATTATTCTCTCTTCATAATTCTCTAAATTTTCAACAAGTATTCTATCCCAATTATTTTTAGTATTAGATTTTAACCATGGCTCTAACAATCCGGTAAGTATAAAAATTAACACTAAAAAAATGAGAGGTATAAATTTTCTATTTGCAATTAATGATTTGAAGTTCATTTGTATCAATTAATTGTAATTTGAGATAACCGCCAATCATCATTTACTTTCACGAGTGTAATAAATACAGTGGCTGTTCCGCGTATTCCATTATTATTAAATTTTAATATGCCGGCTGCAAATGGATTGTCTGTTTCAATTACAACATTGTTAAACTTAAATGAAATTGGCTGATGAACACTTAAAAAATCTTTGATTACATAATATGATTGGTTAGAACTGAAATATCCTGAAGTGCCATTTAATAAACTTAAATAATTTCTGTTATTAAAATAGTTTGAGAACTTGTCAATAGCACCGGTATTAAATCCCTCTTCAATTTTAATAAATAGCTGACGAACTTCCCGATTGGATGTTTCTTGAGGAAATAATGTCTGTGTACTTATGAAAAATAAAATTATGTATATGTATTTGTTAATCATAAATTCGATTTTATCCTTAGACAAAATATATTAAAAGAAATAAAAAAGCATACCAAAGTGGTATGCTTTCTTATACATCTTTATTTATTAAATGTTACCTATTCTTCAATACATTAGTTGGTAATTTCTTTCTTTCGGCACCGGAATTACTTCTCTTTAGTTCTCTGTTTCCTTCTGCTGTTTGGTAAGCCCAATCAAATACCATTCTTTCATTCGTAATATTTGATATTCTTACTTTTGCAAAATGATTATCCCAGGTCCAAATTACGTAAGTATGACCAATTTTGGCTTGAACATATTTTACATTTTCATCAGGCATCAAAGGGACCCAACCATTTAATGGAGAATATGAAATATCATAAATGTCATCTGTTGTTCCCATATCCTGAATATCTGAATCATCCCATACATTTAGATAAAATGTACCATTATAATTTTCAAAGAAAAAGTCTGCCTCCAAACTGTTATAAGGAACAACTAAGTAATCGCTAAAATCATAACCAGAATTATTTGGAGACCGATTATAATCAAATATTGATTGATTAAAACCTTCCGGTCTTGGTGTATCATAAATAATATCATAGCTTAATTCGCTTTCGTTTCCGTTATAATCATATGCAGTAATTGCGTAATAATATGTCACTCCATTTTGAGCACCATTATCGATATAAAAATTATTAACTGTATTACCGATCAGTTCATATCTGCCATCATAAGAGTAACTATAATAAACATTATAACCAGAAACATCATTTTCATTATTGTGATCCCAGATTATATCAATTCTATTATCACCAGTAATTGTATAAATATTTTTTGGCGGATTCGGAGGAGTATCATCATAATAATAATCGTGGAATCCATCACATGCATTAAATAGTAGTAGAGAGATTAAGATTAGACTTAAAAATATTTTGTTTAGAGTTTTCATTGCATTCTCCATTGATTTTTAATACTAAATAATCAATAGGAATGCCAAAGAATTTCCATCATTTCAATCAATTTTATAGAAGAGAATATTGAATTGTACTTAATAATATACAATTATGAATAATGAATAGGATTAATCAAATATTGAAAAATTTTTCTTCAAAAAACATTCTCTTTTTATTAATTACAGCTACTGCTTTGCCAGTTAATAAACGTTTATCAAACGGTGAATTTTTCGATTTAGATTTAAATTTTCCAACATCAACTGTCCAGATCTGTTCTGTATCAATTATTGATAGGTTTGCAATCTCTCCTTCTTTAATTTGAACTTGTGGAATATTTAATATTCTTCTCGGATTAGAAGATAATTTTTCAACTAATTGTTCAATTGATAAATATTTTTTATGAACTAATTCACTAAGTGAAAGTCCTATTGTTGTCTCTAAACCTAAAATTCCGTTTGGTGCGTAAATAAACTCCATTTCTTTCTCTTCAATTGAGTGGGGTGCATGATCACTTGCGATACAATCTATAGTACCATCTTTAAGTCCTTCAATTACAGCATCAACATCAGCACGGGTTCTTAACGGCGGATTCATCTTATAATTAGTATCGAAAGTTTTAACCATTTCATCGGTAAGTGTAAAATGATGGGGTGTAACTTCTGCAGTTACATTTATACCTTTTTTCTTGGCTTGTCTAACCAAATCAACTGCATTTTTTGAACTTATATGTGCAATATGAACTTTAGCACCGGTAAATTGAGATAACATAATATCTCTCATTACAATCAAATCTTCTGCAACATTTGGTATAGCCGGTAATCCTAAAATAGTTGATGTTAAACTTTCATTCATTACTCCGTCGGCTAATGATTCATCTTCACAATGTTCTATAATTGGTGCATTAAACATCTTTGCATATTCCATTGCATGCCTAAGAACTAATGAAGATTTAACAGATACACCATCATCAGAAAATCCTACTGCACCAGCTTCGAATAATTCAAACATCGGAGCTAATGCTTCTCCTTTTCTACCTAAACTTGCAGCTGCAATCGGATAAACTTCTACTAAATGATCTTTTGCTTTTTCTTTTATGAAACGAATTATCTCAGCAGAATCCGCATCAGGATTTGTGTTGGGCATACTTGCAACTGCTGTGAATCCTCCGGCAGCAGCAGCATTACAACCAGTTTCAACTGTCTCTTCATCTTCGCGTCCCGGTTCTCTTAGATGCACATGCATATCAAACAAACCAGGGACACAATATTTATTTTCAAAATCATAAACCTGGGAAGATTTGAAATCTTCTGTTTTCAAACCGCCAATCTTTTTTATTATCCCATCTTCAATCAATAAATCATCTTTTTGATTTAATTTTTGTTCAGTATTTAATAAGTGAACTTGTTTAAGTACGATCTTCATTTTTTCACCTTCTAATTATGCATTGTTCCAAGAAGATATAATACAGCCATTCTGATTGCGACTCCATTAGTGACCTGATCTAAAATTACTTGGTAGGGTCCATCAGCTACTTCAGATGATAATTCCACTCCTCTGTTAATTGGACCTGGATGCAATATTAAAATATCTTTATTAAACTTTTCAATTCTTTCAGTTGTAATTCCAAAATATTGATGATATTCTCTCAATGATGGAATTTTTACACCAGCATTTCTTTCAAGTTGAATTCGCAAAACATTAAGTACATCATGTTTCTCAAGAGCATCATTTATTTTATGATAAACTTTCACACCAAGAGATTCAATACCGGTCGGAATCATGGTTGCTGGTCCGCATACCGAAACTTCAGCACCCATAGTTTTCAATCCAAAAATATTTGATAATGCAACTCTGCTATGGGAAACATCACCAACAATACAAACTTTTAGTCCTTCCAATCTTCCAAGTTTTTCTTTAATAGAATACATATCCAATAATCCTTGAGTAGGATGTTCATGCAAGCCATCACCAGCATTAATTACATTTGCTTTTGATATACGTGTTAAATATTGCGGAACTCCGGCAGATTGATGTCTAACAACAATCATATCAACTTTCATTGCTTCGATATTTCTAACTGTATCCTTAAAAGTTTCACCTTTTTTTGCACTGCTTGTTGATGTTGAAAAATTTATAGTATCTGCAGATAATCTTTTTTGAGCCAGTTCAAAAGAAATTCTAGTACGTGTAGAATTTTCATAAAAAAGATTAACAACTGTTTTACCTTGAAGAGTAGGTACTTTTTTAATTGGTCTCTCTAAAACTTCTCTAAATGTAGTGGCTGTATCCAATATCAACTGGATATCTTCTTTCGGTACACCATATAATCCTAACAGATGTCTGTTTGATAATGACATTTTACACTCGCTTAATTTTTATTGGGTGCATTAACTAAATAAACTGCATCTTCTCCGTCTACTTCTTTTAATCTAACGCGTACTTCTTCATTAATTGATGTAGGAATGTTTTTGCCTACAAAATCAGCTTTGATTGGTAATTCTCTATGACCTCTATCAACAAGAACACAGAGCTGTATTGTATTAGGTCTGCCAAGGTCCATAACTGCATCAAGTGCGGCACGAACTGTTCTTCCGGTGTAAAGAACATCATCAATTAAAATAATGTCTTTCTCATTTACATCGAATGCAATATCAGTTACAGAAACTTCCGGTTGTTTCAGACGTGTTCTAAAATCGTCGCGATATAGTGTGACATCCAGAATTCCAAAACTCGGTTCAAATTTTTCTATTTCAATAATTTTATTTCTGATTCTTTCAGCTATAAATACACCTCGGGTTCTCATTCCAATCAACACAATATTTTTAGACCCTTTATTTTTTTCTAGTATTTCATGAGCAAGTCTTGTTACAGTTCTAACAAATCCTTCTTCATCAATAATTTTTGCTTTTATATCCATAAATTTTTGTCCGTACTAATAAAAAAAATCCCCGAAAGGCAATTGCCCTCGAGGTTTTCAGTTGTGTTAAATTCTTCTCTTATTTTGCATTCCTTTTTATCTCGCCGGATAAATTAAAGGATAATTTATTTGTTCAAAATTTATACTAATTATAATTTAAAGTAAACAGCAACCTTAAAATAAAAAGGTCACTCATAGAGTGACCTTGCATTACTTAACGAACTTTGAATTCTATCCTTCTATTCATTGCTCTACCTTCAGCAGTCATATTATCGGCTACCGGATTTGATTCTCCATAACCGGTGGCTGCTAAGCGACTCTGTTTTATTCCCTTAGATATTAAATACTTTTTGACAGCATCTGCACGTTTTTGTGATAAAGTTTTGTTGTAGTTCTCTGATCCAATGTTATCAGTATACCCTTGAATTTCCACATTCAAATTAGGGTATCTTAACAACGTTTTAGCGGCATCATATAAAATTGGATAAGATTCAGGTGTAATCTTTGCACTATTAAAATCAAAATTTACACCAACGAGTACCCATTTTTCAGATTCTGAAGCAACTGGTTTTTCAACAAGAACTTCTTTAACTACTTCTCTTGGAATGTGTCGTTTAATCATTTCTTCTATTCTATCATAATCAACGGGTTCTGGCTTTTCAACAGATAAACCTGAATATAATTGGCAATATTGTGATGGTTGACCTTTATCGAAATAATAGAGCAATCCAAGTGATATTCCTAAATATGTATCTCTGCCATTTACTTCTCCAACACCTAGAGCACCTTCCAATTCTGAATTGTTAGTTATATGATATCCAATTTCAGTAATTAAATTCCAATCAGAGCCTAAACTCCATTCGATTCCAAAACCGGTATTCAATTCAGGAACAAATTGATTTTCTTCAAGTGCAGTAGAGACGTAATTATCCATCATTTTATATACAACACCTAAACCACCATAAAAATATGGTGAAACCGGTTCACAAGGAGCTAAATAATAAATTAAATCAAGATCTCCAGTGATTAAATTAGATTCTGTTGTTTGTTGAACTAAGGCAGCATCAGTAAATTCAGATTCTAAATGAGAATAACCAGCTTTTAATCTCAATCCAACATGTTCAGAAAAATTTCTTTGAATAGAAAGATATCCGCCATAATTAACATCAAGCGGATCGATGTTAATACTTACAAATCTTGGATATCTAAAACCAAATCCAAATGACCAGCTATCTTTTGCTAATTGAGCAAAAGATGTTTCTGTTAAAAGGAGTAATAGAATAATCAAAATAGATGAAATTATTTTTTTCATTTATCCCTCCTATTGAGGTTTATTCTTTACAGCTAAATTTCCATATCAAATTTTAAAATCATATTTTTGTCACCGTAAATTCGGGGTGTAGCGCAGCCCGGTTAGCGCGCTTCGTTCGGGACGAAGAGGTCGGGAGTTCGAATCTCCCCACCCCGACAATTATTAATTAAAATGGTCCTAAAACAATTCCTCCTTGATTGTGAGGTGTCCAGAACCAACCGGAAGCTGCACTATTTAAAACCCAATCTTGTTCAATTACCTGAACATTTCTTGACCATTGATTTGCACCAGTATTTCCTGAAATTGTGCCATTTCTTGTTGTTGAATTTTTATCATAAACTGTTTTCTTTGAAGCATCACCAGATTCTCCGGGATTAGGACCAACAATAATACCATTTTGTACCCAACTTGGCTTACCACCACTTGTTTCTGGCTCTGTAATATTAAATGATAATGAAACAGATTCTGATGTAGTACCAATATTTAATGAAAGTAAATTTCTGATTTCATCTTTTAACCAATCTTCATCAACCTCTCCAGTTCCACCTGAAAGTGTAATAGAAACAGTTTTGGAAAGAATTCTTGAATCTGTTGTACTTGATTTAGTAACAGTTAAAGTAGCAGTTTCTATAACAGATGGTGTCCCATCCGGTAAATTTAATGTAGATTTATTATCCGTTAGAGTATATATAGTAAAGTGTGTTACTTCTGCTGTAGCCATTGTTCCGGTTGCATCTACTGTTGCAGTGAAACCAGAGTTACTATAAATACCGGTTGTTTCATTCAATTGCTGCAATGGAAAAGTTGTTCCGGGATTTTTTCTAATAGGCAGTGGAAAAGATATAGTTACCGGCTTTTGAAATTGTATACCGCTTGGTCCAAATACTCCGGCTGTGAGGATAGTTTGATTAGTTGTTTCTGCCGGAGGTGGAACTTGTGCTGCTGGTATTGATGCAACGGTTAATTGAACGTTTTGTGTTACAGCATTTGGTGGTACAGTTAAATTTAAAGGTTGATTTGATAATGACTGAATATTGGTATTATCAATATCAGCCCCTTGTGCTGGGGTTACTGTCGCTGTTGTTGCTTGCAATTTTGCTAATAAAATATCATCAACAGAAGCAGTGTTTATTGATTTATTAACTTCTGCTGTACTACCACTAAAACCATAACCATCTTTGGTGGCATTAACACTTAATTCACTCGCAGTAAGACTAGTTATATTAATTGAATATTTACCACTATTATCAGTAGTTGCTGTTAATGATGTACCGCTGATTGTTACATTAGCATTTGCAATACCGGCTAATGATTGTGCATCTTTTACAAATCCAGAAAGAATTAAAGGTGCTGGTGGTGGCGCTTCAGGATTTGGTCTCGGTAATTCAGGACCTACTCTTGAGCTTTCACATGACCATAAAATTAAAATTGATATTATAAAAACAATTATGGTATAGAAGGATCTTTTTTGAATAATCATAACACACCTCAATATTTTTATGATTAATTATTTTGTATTCTATTATGGAAATAATTTTTTACAAAACCGGGATTTAATTTTTCATTAAAATCGATAATTCTAAAACCAGTATTATATCTTAAGCCGATTAGATCATCAGTATTTGTTTTTACAAGATATGAATAAGGAAGATAGTCAACTGTTTTTAATCTAACAAAATTAGGTTTTAAATGCTTTGACGGGATAAATGGTATAATAATATTTATTCCTCCATTAGAAAGACCATTTGAAGATCTAAGAGCAAAAAAACCTATTTGCACTTCCCCAAAATCTCTATTAATATCAACTCTTACAGTATTATCGCCCAATAAAAACTTGCCCGCCATTAAGCCTATTGTAAGATCATATTCTTGAATTCTATATTCAATATTGCCTGAACCAGTCCAAAGATATGGATCGGAATAAAAAAGTTTGGCTCCTGAAAATGAAGCATATCCAGTATATCCTAAATTAAAACCAATTGATAAATCACCATTCAAAAAATAATTTTTCAAATCCAAATCAAAACCATATCTATTATGTGTGAAGTATCCTAAAGAAGCAGACATAAAAAATGAATTTGAAAACCTTATGGTTTGATTAACTACAAACATTGATGTTCTAATTGAGTCTTCTCTTGGCAGCAAATCATTATGGATTGGTAGAGTTAATTCATAAAATGTAGTCATACCTTCCCATAAGCTAAATTCCAGACTAGGTGCAATATTTAATTGATATTTTACCGGATCAGAATAAAGTCCAAATTCAAATTTGTATGTTGGTTTTAATATTAAATCAAATTTCAGATTTGATGAATTAACATTTTCTTCTTTATTTATTTCGGTCAATATATCATATACATCCGTACTAATATCTAAACTCTCTGCAAATTCTTTAAAATCAATCACTTTGTCCATATATAGAGTTAATTTTTTTTTTGATAAATTGATTTTTACTAACGGTATCTTTTTATTCTGAATTACTATTATAATCTGTTCTATAATTTCATTTTTAACTGATGAGTTTAATATTTCAAGAACTTTTTGAAGTCCATCAATTTCAAACCTATAAAGTCTATTTTCGTAAGCAAGTATTAATCGTGAATCTGAAATATCAATCTTAATGTTTTCAAATCCTTCAGATATCAATGAACTTATTATTTTCTCCTTTATTTCGAAACTGTTTGCTTCTAGATTAACAGAAAATATAAGATAAACGGATAAATAGAATAAAAATTTATTCATTTTTTTATGAAGTAAACTGTAGTAACAAAATCCCTTGAGTGAAATAAAAGTTGGGATTAAGTATTTTTTTGCTCTCAATTTCAATTTTAATATAGCTTAAAAGCCCTAAAAATCAAAGAGTTTTATGCAATTAATATATAAATTTATTATTAAATAATTACAAAACTAACCAAAGTGGAAAATAAAATGAGTCATTCTTTTGATATTGTTTCCGAAATAAATTTTCAGGAAGCCGATAATGCCATTAATCAGGCAATCAAAGAAATCCAACAGAGATATGATCTAAAGGATTCTAAAACAGAAATATTATTAAATAAAAAAGAGAAACAAATTATTTTGAATACTAAAGATGAATACAGCAGAAAGCAAACTATCGATATTATTCAAACCAAATTTATTAAGAGAGGAATTTCAATTAAAGCTCTTAAGCTAGAAGAACCTGAACCAGCAGCAAACGGAAGGATTAAACAAGTAATTAATCTTCAATCTGGGATATCAAAAGAGAATGCTAAACAATTAACAAAAATGATTAAAGAAACTAAATTAAAAGTAAGCTCTCAAATTCAAGATGAACAAGTAAGGGTAACCGCATCTAAAATTGACGATTTACAAGCTATTATTAAATTAGTAAAGGAAGCAGATTTAAGTTTTCCGGTTCAATTTACAAATTATAAATAAATAGTTGGAAGGTATGATTATAAAAAACCCGCCTTTTGAGGGCGGGTTTTTTTATAAACAGTAAAAGAAAGTTTTAGAAAGCGTATCGG
>CAYXKL010000048.1:0-18919 GCA_964464825.1 uncultured Melioribacter sp.
TACTAATAGTGTTTCAACACCAAGTAATTTCATTACACGAACCGGATATGTAATTTGCTGCATTGAATATCCTTCGTAATAATGAAATCTGCCTTGCATTACAACAACATCTTTACCTCCGATTTTTCCAAATATTAGTTTACCATGATGAGATTCAACAGTTGATAACGGAAAATGAGGAAGCTCTGAATAATCTATTTGGTATTCAATATCTATTTCTTTTACTAATCCGCCTAAACCTGTCCCGAGAATAATTCCAATCTTGTAATCTTTATCAGTTCTTTTCCTTATTACTTTTAATGTTTCATTAGCCATGCTAATCAAATTACTCATAACAATTTCTCCAATATATCATCAACATTAATATCACTTTGTTCTTCACTTTTTTCATTCTTTTTAAAATGTTCTTTTCGTTTCGGTTTAGTTTCAATACTCTCAATATTTAATTCTAAAAAACTTGATTGTGATTCAATCATAGCTTTTAATCTTGCTATAAGAAGTTTCTTTTCTTCACGTAATTTTAAAACAGCGTCACGAATAGTATTTGCATTTTCCTTAGCTTTTTCAACAATTTGCAATGCTTTTAATTCAGCTTCTTTAATCATTAATGCAGTCTGTTTTTTAGCAGAATCAACTGCTTTTGAAGTAGATTCAGTAGCACTAAGCATTGCAGTTTGTAAATTCTTTTCAATCTTTTTATAATCTTTTATTTGTTCTTCGTATCTATTAATCTCAGTTTTAAGTTTATCGTTTTCATTCTGTAGCCGTTCGTACTCATCCGATATTTTTTCAAGATAAGCTTTAACCTCATCCTTATCGTAACCTCGGACGGATTTATTAAATTCCTGATTCTTAATACTGAACGGTGTGAATTTCATTTCACCTCTTATAAATTATAAATTCTCTCGCCGAAAATTGCTGTACCAATTCTCAGCATTGTTGAACCTTCTTCAATTGCAATTTCAAAATCATTTGTCATACCCATCGAAAGTTCAGTTATGTTGAATCCTAATTTATTTAATTCGTCTTTTTTATTTCTGAGCATCACAAATGAATCTCTTATAATTTTCATATCATTAGTATAGGGTGCCATGGTCATCAAACCAATTAACCGAATATTACTCAATTTATAGCAATGTTCAACTAATTTAAAAATCTCTTCATCATTTCTTAAACCATATTTAGAATCTTCTTCTGAGGTGTTGATTTCCAGCAATATTTTTTGATTTTTATTTAATTGTTTTGCTTTAACATTTATTTCATCTGCAAGTTTTAATGAATCGACAGAATGAATATACTCTGCAGATTTAATAACATATTTTATTTTATTTGTTTGTAAGTGTCCTAGAAAATGCCAATTAAAATTGCCGGTAATCAATTCAGATTTATCTCTAAGTTCCTGAGCTTTGTTTTCCCCGAGTTCTGTATTGCCAGAATTCAACGCTTGTTGAATCAACTCTACCGGTTGAGTTTTAGTAACCGCAATCAATTTAATATCAGAACGATTCCTTCCGCAAAGATTGCATTTTTGAGTTATTTTTTCTTCCAATATCTTAATATTATCTACAATCATTGCAAAAGTAGGGGTGAAAAACTATCCCTTTTGATTCTAAAAGTCAATGAAAACTAGAGAGTAAATATAATAAAAGAGGGGCTTATAAAGCCCCTCAATTCATAATAATTCGCTATACTATAATAATTAACTACAGCCGGTGGTAGCACCGCATGTTGTACACTTCAGACATGTCCCATTGCGAACCATAGTCATACTTTGGCATTCCGGACAGATATCGCCGGTATATCCGCGTTCACGAGCTTTAGCAACTGGATCATTGAGAGTTATCATTTTAATTTTTTGCTGCATGCTATCACTATTATTACTATCATCATTTTTTCTATTATGATCTAATTCAATCATTCTTTCACTAACAATTTCTTCACTTTCGAAATCAGGTTCAACAACAGAGCGGTATTCAGTTTTAGTTAAAGCCGGTAATTCATCATCTTCTACGTGTGAAAGATCATTCCTTCCAAGATAAGTAACAGCAAGTTCACGGAAAATATAATCAATAACTGAAGTTGCCATTTTTATACGTTTATGACCAGAGACAACACCGCTCGGCTCAAAACGTGTGAATACAAATGCATCAACAAATTCATCAAGCGGTACTCCGTGTTGTAAACCAAGCGAAATTGAGATTGCAAAACAGTTTAATAAACTTCTGAATGCAGCACCTTCTTTATGCATATCTATAAAGATCTCACCTAATTGTCCGTTATCATATTCACCAGTACGAATGTAAACTGACTGACCGTTAATTTTAACTTTCTGAGTGTATCCGGTTCTGCGGTCTGGCAATCTTCTCCGTTTTGCAATGTAACGATGGATAATTCTCTCGGCTATCTTTACAATATCATTTTCTTCTTTCTTTTCAAGCATCTCTTCAACTTCCTCTTCGGTCATTGTATTGAGGGGTTGAGAAAGTTTTGAACCGTCGCGGTAAAGTGCATTGGCTTTGCAACCAAGTTTCCACGATTGATAATAAGCAAACTTAATATCTTCAATAGTAGCGTTATTTGGCAGATTAATTGTCTTCGAAATGGCACCCGAGATAAACGGCTGAGCCGCAGCCATCATGTAAATATGTGCTTCTTGTTTAATGAATCGCGTTCCTTTTTTACCGCATTTGTTAGCACAATCGAATACCGGGTAATCTTCATATTTTAAGAATGGCGCGCCTTCAATAGTCATCGTTCCGCATACATAATCATTCGCAACGGCAATTTCATCTTTTTTGAATCCCAATTCTGTTAAAAGATCGAATCCGTAATCATTAATTTGTTCATCAGAAAAGCCAAGATTATTTTTTAAAAATCTTTCGCCCAATGTGTATTTGTTAAAAGCAAAACTCAATTCAAAAACTGATGGAAGTATAGATTCTATTTTATTTATTACTTCATCATTAAAACCTTTTGCTCTTAAGGATTCGTAATTAATGTATGGACATCCAACCAAAGAGCCCGAACCTTTTGCATATTTAATAATCTCTTTTATTTGGTCATCGTTATATCCCAGTTTTTTCAAAGCTGGAGGAATAGTTTGATTAATAATCTTAAAATATCCACCGCCGGCTAATTTTTTAAATTTAACTAATGCAAAATCTGGTTCAATGCCGGTAGTATCGCAATCCATAACAAGCCCAATTGTACCGGTTGGTGCAATTACGGTAACTTGAGCATTTCTGAATCCATATTGTTCACCCATTTGAAGTGCACGGTCTGAATCTTCCCTTGCTGCTTTTAATAAATCTGAAGGACAATATTCCGGATTAATGCCCATAGGGTAAATAGATAAACTTTCATATTCTTCTTTTGGTACGTTGTAAGCTGCTCTGCGATGATTCCTGATTACACGCAGCATTGATTCTTTATTCTCTTCAAATTTAGGAAATGGACCAAGTTCTTTCGACATTTCTGCAGATGTTGCGTATGAATGCATATGCATTATTGCTGTTAATGCGCCGCATATAGCGTATGCCTCTTTACTGTCATAAGGTATCCCTTGGATCATTAATAAAGACCCGAGGTTAGCATAACCTAATCCAAGTGTTCTGAATTCATAACTTTTTTTTGCTATCTCTTTACTAGGATATTGTGCCATCAATACACTTATTTCTAAAACTATCGTCCACAATCTTGTAGCATGTCTATACGATTCAATATTAAATTCACCGGTATCTTCATTAAAAAATTTAATCAAGTTTAATGAAGCAAGATTACAAGCAGTATCATCTAAAAACATATATTCACTGCAAGGATTCGATGCACGGATAGGACCACTTGCAGAACATGTATGCCATTCATTAATTGTTGTATCAAATTGTAACCCGGGATCAGCACTAGACCATGCAGCATAAGAGATATCATCCCAAAGTTTTTTTGCCGGGATAGTTTTACATGCTTTTGGTTTTCTGTTTTCTTTTGCTGCTTTTAATTTTTCTACTCTCCAATACAAATTCCAATCACTATCGTTCAATACAGCTTGCATAAATTCATTTGTTACACGAACAGAGTTATTAGAATTTTGTCCGGAAACCGTTGCGTATGCTTCAGAATTCCAATCGCTATTATAAACCGGAAATTCAATTGATTTAAAACCAAGCTTAGCAAGTTTAATTACTCTTTCAATATAATTTTCAGGAACATGTGCTTTGCGTGCTTCAAGAACTGCTTTTCTTAAACGTAAATTAGTTCGTTTATTAAAACGATCATTTTCTGGATGTTCATCATAGCAAGCTTTTATAATATTGTTCAAATGAAAATTACATAATTTAGAACCGGATACTAATGCAGCAACTTTTTGTTCTTCAACAACTTTCCAATTTATATATTCTTCTATATCGGGATGATCTATATCAAGTGTAACCATTTTAGCAGCGCGGCGTGTTGTTCCACCTGATTTGATTGCACCGGCAGAACGGTCGCCAATTTTTAGGAACGACATTAATCCGGATGATTTTCCCCCACCGCTTAAAGGTTCATTAATACCGCGAACATTTGAAAAATTTGTTCCGGTTCCTGATCCATATTTAAATAATCGGGCTTCGCGTACCCATAAATCCATTATACCGCCTTCATTAACAAGATCATCGCTTATCGATTGAATAAAACAAGCGTGTGGCTGCGGATGTGTATATGCATCTTCAGATGAAGTCAATTGACCGGTTTTATAATCTGTATAATAATGCCCTTGTGCCGGACCATTAATTCCATAAGCCCAATTCAATCCGGTATTAAACCATTGAGGAGAATTAGGAGCAGCAAATTGTTTTGCTAACATATATGCAAGTTCGTCGTAAAATGCTTTTGCATCTTCTTCGGTATCAAAGTATTTAGCTTTCCATCCCCAATATGTCCATGTGCCGGCGAGCCGCAAAAAAACCTGACGGCTATCAGTTTCTGATGAATATCTATCTTTATCAGGTAACTCACTCAATTTAGGATCTGCTACAGATGGCTGCAGCCATTTAGGTATGCCTTTTTCATCAACCTTTGTTAATAATTTTGGTACACCGGCTTTACGAAAATATTTTTGCGCTATTACATCTGTTGCTACTTGCGACCACTCTGAGGGTACTATTACATCTTCCATACGAAAAACAATAGAACCATCAGGATTTTTTATTTCGGATGTTCTTTTTGAAAATTCGATTGAATCAAATGGATCTTTTCCAGGTGAAGTGAAGTAACGATTTATCTTCATCTAAATCTCCAATCTTACAAGATGAATAGGTGAATAAAACTTGTTAATTATTTATAAACATTTTTTTAGAACTTTCTGATGTGGGGTGAACAACTTAACCAAAAAAAATTTTTTAAGCAATTAGTTCAATAATTATTTTAAAATTATTCAATTGTTTTATTGTCACCCTATTTGCAAAATAAGAAATTATTGTTAAAAGAAAATATTGTTTTTTTATTTAATTTTATTAAGTGATTTTCTTAACAAATTGTCTGAGGATTAAATGCAAATTGAACGTTCTGCCGGAATATTACTACATCCAACTTCTCTTCCTGGTAAATTCGGTATAGGAGATTTGGGTCCTAATGCATTTTATTTTGTTGATTTCTTAAAAAGTGCCGGTCAAACTCTATGGCAAGTATTCCCTTTAGGTCCAACCGGTTATGGTGATTCACCATATCAATGTTTTTCTGCTTTTGCTGGAAACCCACTTTTAATAAGTCCGGAGTTATTATTTAATGAAGGATTTCTTGACCAAAATGATATTGATAATCCTCCCGATTATAATCCTCATAAAATTGATTTTGGTTCAGTAATTAATTACAAAACTGTTTTATTGAAAAAAGCATATCAAAAATTTAAATCAAAATTTAATATTGATGAAGTTGCAAAAGAATTTATATATAAGAATAATTTCTGGCTTGATGATTATGCTCTATTTATGGCAGCTAAACAATTTCACGATGGTGTGCAATGGACTGAGTGGAATAAAACAATTGCATTCAGAAAGGGTAATGCTGTTAATGAATGGAAAGAAAGACTAAAAGATGAGATTAATTATCAGAAATTCGTTCAGTTTTATTTTAATAAACAATGGCTCAGTTTAAAAGATTACGCTAACAAAAGTGGAATTAAAATTATTGGTGATCTACCAATTTTTATTGCATATGATAGTGCGGATCTATGGGCTAACAAAGAATTATTTACAGTACGTGATGATGGGACTTTAGAATTTGTTGCCGGTGTTCCACCAGATTATTTCAGTAAAACCGGACAGTTATGGGGAAACCCTCTCTATAAATGGAAAGCAATGGAGAAGGATAATTTCTTGTGGTGGCAGCAGAGAATATCTAATCTACTTAATCTAGTTGATATAATTAGGATAGATCACTTTAGAGGATTTGATGCATATTGGAGAATACCCGGTGATGCCGAAACAGCGATTAATGGTAAGTGGATTAAAGCACCTGGTGAAAAATTATTCACTGTCCTAAAATCAAAATTTACTGAACTACCAATAATAGCAGAGGATCTTGGTGTAATTACTGATTCTGTAGTTGAGCTTAGAGACAAATTTAATTTCCCTGGTATAAAAATTTTGCAGTTTAGTTTCGGTAGTACTGGTGATAAAAGATTTCTTCCACATAATCATATACCTAATTGTGTTGTTCACACCGGATCCCACGATAACGAAACTACAAGAGGATTTTTTGAATCTGAAAGAGAAAAAAAATCTGAGATATACGGTTGGGCTCAAAAATATCTTAATTATTACGGGAATGATATAGTTTTTGAATTGATTAAAACTGCTTATTCATCAGTATCAAATATTGTGGTTATTCCAATGCAAGATATTTTGAATTTAGGCAATGAAGCAAGAATGAATTACCCAGGAAGACCCGGTGGAAATTGGACTTGGAGATTTTCTTGGGATCAGGTGAATGATAAACTTGCAGCTCTTTACAAAGAGTTGACGATTTTATATGAACGACCACCGCTTAAGAAAAAATATACAGAAGAAATTGATGTTTATGAGGAATGAATAATATAGGGGCTGCAGTTATTTTACAAGACTGAAGCCCCTTAAAATTATTTTGAAAGTAATATTTCTATGGCTTTTGTTATTTCTTCACCTTCTGGTTTAACTTTACTACGGAAACGATTTACAATTCTACCATCTTTATCTATTAAGAATTTTTCAAAATTCCATTTAATATCACCTTTATCATCAGTATTGTTAATCAATCTTTCATATAGCGGATTTTTATTTTTACCAATAACTTTTACTTTATCAAATAATGGAAAAGATACTCTATAGTTAGTGGAACAAAATTCTTTTATCTCCTCATTTGTACCAGGTTCTTGTCCGCCAAAATCATTGCACGGGAATGCTAAAATTTCAAATCCTTGTAGATTATATTTCTCGTAAATTTTCTGTAATCCTTCGTACTGCACTGTGTAACCGCATTTGCTTGCAACATTCACAATAAGTAAAACCTTTCCTTTAAAATCAGAAAGTTTTACATCTTTTCCGTTGATATCCTTAACAATAATATCATTAATATTATCTGGCATATTTCCAGATTTTGTATTACCTGAATTTGCAAAAATAGAAGTTGTAAATAAAACGATAATACTTGTAATAAAATTTATTGTGTTACTAATTTTCATTTTTCTCCTTTTTATAATGTAACACTAAATCCTAATAATAAAGTTCAATTACAATTTTCTGTTTATTCAGCCATCATGACAGCTATAGCCGCTGTATTAACAATATCATCCACACTACAGCCACGGCTCAAATCGAAAAATGGTTTTTTCAAGCCTTGATTAACCGGACCAACTGCTTCAGCTTTACCAAGTCTCTGTGCTATTTTATAACCAATATTTCCTGAATTCAAATCAGGAAAAACTAGAACATTTGCTCTTCCGGCAACTTCGCTCCCTGGTGCCTTTTTCTTTCCAACGGATTCAACAATAGCTGCATCAAATTGCAGTTCACCATCAACTTTAAGATCAGGTCGTTTTTGTTTTACAAATTCGGTTGCTTGTCTCACTTTATCAATTAATTCGTGCTCTGCACTTCCCTTTGTAGAAAATGAGAGCATTGCTATAAATGGTTCTTCTCCGGTCAGCTTTTTATGATTATCAGCAGTTGAAACAGCAATATCTGCTAATTGTTGTGGATCGGGATTTGGATTAACAGCGCAATCTGCAAAACTGTAAACGCGATCCGGATAAACCATTAAAAAAAAACTTGATAGAATTGAAATCCCTTCACCTAATCCAACACAAAAAATACCGGCACGTGTAATATCTGCAGTAGTTGCAAAAGAACCGCCTACACTTCCATGAGCCATACCTTCACGAACCATCATACCGGCAAAAAATATATCCCTCCGTATAGTTTCTCTTGCTTGTTCGATTTTTACACCTTTGTGTTTGCGTAAATTGTAGAAAATGTTAGCAAAGTCGCTTAATTTTTCAGATTTATCGGGATCAATAATCCGTATCCCTTGAAGATCAATACTGATTTTTTTTGCATCATCCCTAATTTTTTGTTCGTTACCAAGAGTAATGATAGATGCAATCTTTTCTTTTGTTAAAATCTCAGCGGCTTTTAAAACTCTTTCATCATGCGATTCCGGTAATACTATTGTTTTCTTTCTTTGTGATGCTTTTTCTCTCAATTGTTGTAGTAATTCAATTTGTGCCATTGTTGTCACCGTATTTGTTAATTTTTGTTCAGTAAATATATATATTTTTGACTTGAGGGGATGACTGCTTTTATTGTTAATATTTATTAATTGATATTTATATAATAAATGAAAATATTATAAGTGTTAAAAAGATAATACATGCAGATAAGTGTAAATCAATATAGTCAATTAAAGAAGTTCGCAATTGTTTGTTTAATAGTATTAGTTGTAATAACAATTGTGTATTACTTTTCTTCTATACTGGCAATGCTGATAATCTCATTGTTAATAGCAATGATTTTCAATCCGGTAGTTGATTTTATAGAAAAGCGCGGTTTCCCAAGATTAATTGCAGTACTATTTGTTTTTTTCTTAACCGGTTTTTTAATATTTACAGCTGTTTCATTTTTAATCCCAAAGATTGTTAGTCAATTTAATCTTATTGCCACTGCAATTACTCCCAAAAACTTCAAATCATTGATAAACCATATTGAAGATAGTTTAAAAAATATTTTTCCTTTTATCAGCTCGGTTGATTTAGCAGATAAATTAACAAACTTCTTTCAAAATCTAATTTTAGATGGAGTGAATAATCTAACAAACATTGTTTACAGTATTTTCTCAATAATAGCAATTGTTGTGATTGTTCCATTTATGACTTTCTTTTTATTGAAAGATAACACACGTCTAACAAAAGGGATAATTAATATAATGCCGAATCGATTTTTTGAAGTTTCATATTGGGTTATTCATAAAATTTCTTTTGAATTAGGTAGATATGTTCGTGGTTGGATTTTGGATGCATTTTTAGTCGGGTTATTAAGTGGAGTTGGTTTAGCAATATTAGGGATACAAAATGCTGCATCAATAGGTTTTATAGCCGGTGCCGGTCATCTTATTCCCTATTTCGGTCCCATTATTGGAGGCATTCCGGCAATTATTATTTCAATAGTTCAATTCGGAAATTTCTCAATGCTACCAAGTATCATTATTCTTTTTCTATTGGTTTACACAATTGATAATGGTTTTATACAACCTAATGTATTTTCTAAAAGCACAGATATGCATCCGCTTGTAATTATATTATTGATAATTATCGGTAGTGAAACAATCGGTGTTCTAGGGATGCTTTTTGCTGTTCCAGCTGCAACAGTTTTTAAAACAGCAGCACGGGAAATTTATCTCGGTTATAAAAACTATAAAATTATCCGCGCATAACTTATTTCTGCAATACACTTCATTTGAATCTATAATAAAGATTGAATAGTTTCTAATCCAAAAAGAATAAATTATGGAAATTAAATTTATTGGTGCGGCGAGAACTGTTACGGGCTCCATGCATTTGATTAAAACAAATCAATCCACATTCCTTTTAGATTGCGGCTTATATCAAGGTAAAAGAAAAGAAGCATTCGAAATCAACAGAACTTTCGATAACTTCGATCCCAGGGAAATAGATTTTATGATTTTATCCCATGCACATATTGATCACGCTGGGAATATTCCTTCACTTGTTAAAAAAGGTTTTAATGGAAAAATATTTACAACGTTTGCTACTCGCGACTTATGTTCCATTATGCTGCAAGACTCTGCTCATATTCAAGAAAAGGATGTTGAATTTGTTAATAAGAAACGATCGAAGAATAATCAAAATTTATTTGAACCATTATACACTCACGAAGATGTTCTTAATTCTTTAGATCATTTTGTTGGATTGAATTACCGAAAGGAATTTGATGTAACTCAAAATATCAAACTCAAATTTTATGATGCCGGACATATTTTAGGTTCTGCAATAACACATTTGAAAATTAAAGAAAACGGTACAACAAATAAACTTGGTTTTTCCGGTGATCTTGGGAGACCAAATTTACCAATTCTAAAAGATCCGGAGATGATTCCAGATGTGAATTATTTTATTTGTGAAAGTACCTATGGCGGAAGAGAGCACGATCTTCCGATAAATGCAGAAGCAACTTTAATTGATGTGATCAGAAAAGTGATTAAAAATAAATCTAAAATAATTATCCCCGCATTTAGTGTTGGCAGAACACAAGAGATTGTTTTTGCACTTCATACTATTTTTGAATCTAAGAAAGTGGAACGAATACCCGTATTTGTAGATAGCCCATTAGCTGTTAATGCTACAGAAGTATTTCGACTGCACCCCGAATGTTTTGATTCAGAAACGAGTAAATTTATTCAAAAGCATAAAGATCCATTTGGATTTAATAAATTGGAATATATAACTGATGTTGAAGATTCGAAAAAACTGAACACAACTGATGGTCCGTTAATAATAATTTCCAGTTCAGGTATGTGCGAAGCCGGACGAATATTGCATCATCTTGCAAATGGAATTGAAAATCCGGAAAATATAATTTTGATGGTAGGATTTGCTGCCCAGCATACTTTAGGAAGAAAAATTATTGATAAAGAAAAGATGGTAAAGATATTTGGTGATGAATACAATCTGAATGCTGAAGTTGTTGTTATGGATTCATTAAGCGCACATGCAGATGCAAGTGAATTACTCGATTACTGTTCCAATTTTAATCGTAAAGAGTTACAAAATATTTTTCTTGTACATGGCGAAATAGATCAGCAAGAAATATTCAAGGAATCATTAATAAATATTGGGTTTAATTCAGTATTAATTCCCCAAAGAGGCGATGTATTTAATATCTAGAATATCTTTAGTTTTTTTATTTTTTTCTTTGTTCATTTCTTGTAATAGAGAAACTATAACTGAACCATCCGATTTGAATATACCACCAAGTATTCCGGTAGGATTAATTGTTTTTGGTGCGAGCGATGGTGAAGTAGGAATTGAGTGGAATAGAAATTTTGAAGCAAATATAATGGGTTATAATATTTATAGAAGCATCAATAATCCGGATAATTTTATTTATATCGATTTTACAACAATGGATTACTACATTGATGATTCATTAGACTACAATACTACTTATTATTATAAAATAACCGCTATTAACAAAGCTGAAAAAGAGAGTAACTTTTCATCTTATGTTTCAGCGACACCAATTAATTTATATCCGCCGCTTACTCCATATTATTTAATAGCATTTGCGCGTAATAATAATGAATCTTATTCTATCACTTTATCATGGAATAAATCTCTTGATACTGACCTGAAAGGTTATGAGTTATACCGAAGTGAATCACAAAATTTTATAGCTGACAGTTCAACATTTTATAAATTTTTAGCAATTAGTAACTTTTCAAGTTCGTTTGTTGATAATGATAATCTAAAAATACTCACTCCCTACTATTATAAATTAAGAGCTGTTGATAAAGGTGATCTTAAAAGTCAATTAAGTGCTGAAGTTACAGATTTGATCCTTGATTCTCCGGTTTTGACTTACCCTGAAAATGAAAGTTACATCAATAACTCAATTTATTTTAAGTTTATAACATCTTCACACCCGGCTAAATACAAACTTGTAATTCAATCAAATGAAATTTATGGCACTGTTTACGAAATGGATTTAAATCTTAATAATATTGATGAAGAAGTTACAATCTATCCGCAGAATCTTTATTTACAATTGAATAAAAAATATTACTGGAGAGTTTTAACTTATACAAACAATACAGATGAGCCAAATAGTTACAGCGGATTATATTCATTCACTATATCACAATAACATGAGATTGAATTGAGCATTAAAAATGTTTTTATCTATATATTTTTATTACCACTTGCACTTTTCGCTCAATTTGAGAAAGATAGCTTAACATTCACTCCCTTAAATTATTCAGAAAAATATTTTAGTAATGATTTCGATAAACTTTTGAATACATATAATTTTAACGCACGGTTATTTCAATCAATTCAATTAAACAATTTGTTCTTCGGTGTAAAAGAAAATTTTACTTCAACAATTAATAAAACTAATGAAGTTACTATAAAAGACGAGCAATATTTACAACTTGTAAGTGAGTATAAGATAGATGATAATTTTAAAATCGGGCTTTTAGTAAATAATAATTATTATTCTGATGACCGGACTTTAGCTATAAATAAAATTTCTATATTCAATTCATCTTTATATTCTAGAATAAATCCTTATAGTTTCTTAACGATTACACCTTACGGTGGGCTTTCAAATAATAATCAAATTGGTGAAGATGATAATGGTTACATTTACGGAACTGAAGCAGTAATAGATGATTATGATTTTGGAGATTTTGAATTATCCACATTATTCAAATTTCAGAATGAAGATATTTCTCCCCGTAAAAATACATTCCGATATGTAAACCTCGATATAAAAAATAAAATTGAGAACGATTTTATAAATATAATTAGTGCTTACTTTTCAAATCAACGTAAAGATTTTTATTTCGCATCCGACCAATCAGTGATGGAACAATTCGGATTATTAAATAATCTCCAAAGCCGATTAGAATCAAACTATTTAATTCAGGAAAAATTTTCTTATCTGCCAATCAATTCAAATATTTCTTTCGATATTGAAGGGAAAGCTTCCTGGAGAGATATTGAGAGAGATACGAGATATATCAGTATCACAAGTCCTACCAGCAGTGCATTTGATACACGTATAAAAGAATTTAGACTAGAATTTGCTTCATCTATAGATTATAAAATAGAGAATCTTCTTCTTTCTTTTCGTTTTTCTTTTTCTGAAAGAGAAGAAAAACACCAACCGAGGAAAATAGACGGACTTTCAAATATTATTTTTAATGAACGGGAAATCATCGAAACACAAAAAAACAATAATTCTAATCTGGCTAACATTTCCCTTTTCGGTGTTTACAATTTTACAGATAATGATAAATTATTATTCAGTTTTTTCCATCGTAAATTAACTTATGATACACCAAGTGATATTAACTATGATGATCGTGACGAATTGTTATCAATTTCAAGATTAATGTATGAACGTAAATTCAACCCATATTTAAAAGCATTTATAAACATTGAAGGTAGTATTAACAACATTGTTTATATATTTGCCGAACGAAGTGCAAATAATAATATTCGTAGAATATTAAAACTATCTTCAGGCGGTACCTTCACATCCAGTAAATTGGTTACATCAAACAGTGGAGAAGTATCAGCTAATTATACCGTATTTGATTATGAAGAACTTAATCCAAACTTCAGAAGTTATTCATTCCGCCAATTTGTATTTAGAGATTCTACAACATATTATTTTTCAAAGAATTTGAAATTATTTTTTACGGGATATATTAAATTATCCGAACAAGGTGATTTTAAGTGGACTAATTTCACCAATAAACCTTTAAGATATTTAAGTGAAAGTTATGCTGAACCAAAATTATTCTATAATCTATTTGGATTTAATGTAGGATTAGGATTACGATATTTTCGGATAACCACTTATAATATTAAACATGGCAAAGAAAAAGAAAAACTTTCTGAGTATACAAGTTTGGGCCCCGTATTGGAAATGCAACATTTAATAACTGAAAAATTACAATTTAGGATATATGGATGGTATGAATTTATCAATGCAGAAAACAATGTAAAACGTGAAATGGCAAATTTTAATATCAAATTGTTATATGGATTTTAATAACTTTGATTATTAATGCTATTGCGCTGTATTAGAACTAACTTTATTTTAACATTATCAAAATCGGAGATTCAATTGCCGGAAAAAATATATGAAAAAGAAGTTCCAAGCGATAGCAATCTTCTTCCCGAACTTGAAGATTATTTAATCTCGATTGCAAAAGAATGCGGTTTATCAGAAGATAAATTTAATAACCTTTCACTTTCATTTTCCGAAGCAGCTTCCAACAGTATTGTTCACGGAAATAAAAAAAATGTTAATAAGAAGTTACGTATTACAATAAAAGTTGATGATACAAAAATGACCATCATAATCAAAGACCAAGGTGAAGGTTTTAACATAAGTACAGTTCCGGATCCTACCAAACCTGAGAATATTTTGAAAGATAGCGGAAGAGGCATTCATATAATGAAATCATTCCTAAATGAGTTAAAATATAATTTTACCAAAGACGGCACTGAAACTATTCTCGTACTAAACTTAAAATAATATTAAATCCGTCATTCCATCCTATTTTAATTTGAAGAAATTTCAATTTAATCTTCATATATTTTGTTAGAAAAACTTTTCAATACACAAAGGAGAAAAATTATGTCGAGAAGAAAAATTGCATTGATTGGCGGCGGTCAAATTGGCGGTGTGTTAACTCAATTGATTGCTTTAAAAGAATTAGGTGATGTTGTCATGTATGATATCGTTGAAGATTTACCGCAAGGTAAAGGTTTGGATATTGCTGAAGCTTCTAGAGTCGATTTGTTTGATGTATCTGTGAAAGGAACAAATAATTATCAAGATATTGAAGGTTCGGATTTAGTTATTGTTACTGCCGGATTACCAAGAAAACCCGGTATGAGCAGAGATGATCTTTTAGTTACTAATGCAAAAATTATGCAGACTGTTGCAGAGAATATTAAAAAATATGCAGCCAATTCTATAGTAATTGTTATTTCAAATCCATTGGATGCTATGGTTACACTTTGTCAAAAAGTTACCGGTTTCCCTACAAATAAAGTTATTGGGCAAGCTGGTGTGCTGGATTCATCACGCTTTTCAACTTTTATTGCTTGGGAATTAGGAATTTCTGTAAAAGATATTAATGCTTTAGTTCTTGGTGGTCATGGTGATACAATGGTTCCATTGGTACGTTATGCAAATGTAAATGGTATTCCAGTTATGGAATTACTTGAAAGAAAATATAAAGATGCAGCTAAAGCAAAAGAAGTGATGGATGCAATGGTTCAGAGAACTAAAATGGCTGGTGGCGAAGTTGTTAAATTATTAAAAACCGGTTCAGCATTTTATTCACCGGCATCTGCTGCAATCGCTATGGCAAAGGCAATCTTAAATGATGAAAAGAGAGTTCTACCAACATGTGCATATTTAAATGGTGAATTCGGAATTAGCGGTTACTATGTTGGCGTTCCGGCAGTTTTAGGTGCAAATGGTGCAGAAAGAATTATTGAACTTACTTTAAATGATGACGAAAAAACGATGCTTAATAATTCCGTTGAAGCTGTGAAAGTATTAGTAGCAGATATGGAAAGATTAGGATTTTAAATACTAAAAAACCCTCCCAAGTGGGAGGGTTTTAATTTTTCAGTTTAGTTTTGTTAAGATTTGCTATCGTAAACGCTTATATATTTCCTATCGTTCTTCTTAACTTCAAATTTCACAAAACCATTTATAGTTGCAAACAAAGAATCATCACCAGCACGTTTTACATTTATACCAGGATGAAATTTTGTACCTTTCTGACGAACCAAAATAGAACCGGCAGTTACTTTTTCGCCACCGAATGCTTTTACGCCAAGATACTGCGGATTGCTATCGCGTCCATTACGTGATGAACCTTGACCTTTTTTATGAGCCATAATTTCCCTCCAGTTACTATGCTATTTTAGTAACTTCAATTCTTGTTAATTGTTGTCTGTGTCCGCGAGTTTTTTTATAAGATATTCTTATTTTTTTCTTGAACACAATTACTTTATCGTCTTTTAAATGTTCTAAAACTTTAGCGTGGACTTTAACACCATTGACTTTTGGTGTACCAATTTTAGTTGTTTTATCGTCATTTAATAATAACACATTATCAAATACAACTTCAGTATTTGGTTCTGCTTCTAATCTCGGCACATAATACTTACTTTTTTCAGTAACTTTGAACTGTTGCCCAGCAATATCCACAACAGCAAACATCATTCCTCCAATTATAGAAATTTTGAGCGGTAAATATAGAAATTGAGGGTAAATAAGTCAATAAAACTTAAAGATAAGTTGTTGGAATTTAGTCAAAATAGAAGATTTTATTACTTTTTGAGTGAAAACGAAAATTCACTCCCCTCACCATGTACACTTTTAACCTCAATTTTAGAACCGTGAGCTTCTAAAATATGCTTAACAATAGCTAACCCTAATCCAGTACCACCAACAGATCTGGATCTGTCTTTATCAACACGGTAGAATCTTTCGAATATTCTGTCTAAGTCATTAGGCGAAATCCCTATACCAGTATCTTTAACATAAACTATACATTTTTTCGATTCATCAATGACACCAATTTCAACAAAACCTCTCTCTGTGTATTTGATTGCATTCATAACAAGATTTACCATAACTTGTTTAATTTTATCCCGATCCCCAAATACTTGTAGATTTTGTTTTACTGGTTGAATTATTAATTCAATTTCTTTCATTAAAGCGTGGGGTTTCATCTCGATTAATAACGATTCAAGAAATTCGTGCATATTAAAATACCGGAAACTCATTTTCATTTGACCTGATTCAATCATTGAAATATCAATTAAGTCGTTTAATAAGTTGTTAAGATTGATAGTATGCTGATTAGCTTTTTGTAAAAAACTAATATTTACTTTAGGATCATTTATTGCCCCATCTAACAATGTTTCAAGATATCCTTGTATAGCAAAAATTGGAGTTCGAAGTTCATGGGATACATTTCCAAGAAACTCTGTCCTAACTTGTTCCAGCTTTTTTAGATTAGCTATATCATTTCTAGTTCTTAAAAACATTGCTTTTATTTCACCCTCTAAATCAAGAAGATGTTTACCAAGTTTTATTTCTTCGGGTGTTTCATAAGAATTTTTTCTAATAGAATTAATTGTATTTTTTATATCGGTTATCTCTCTTTTTCGATTAATACTGATAATATTAAAAATTACAATGGCTGTAATTGAATTAATTATTAATAAAATGAAAAATAATTTTACATTTGTATTAATAATAATTGATAATATAATTGTAGATAATAGAATAGTAAATGATAAATAAAGGGAATAATTACCGGGAAAAGGAAAATTTTCTTTAAAGTTATTCAATGTTTTTAAAACGATATCCCACCCCTTTGATTGTTTCAATCAAATCGGCATGCTTATCTAATTTTTCTCTGATTTTTCTAATATGAACATCAACTGTTCTTTCTACTACAAAGATATCTGTACCCCATATATCACCCAAAATTTTATCACGATGAAATACTTTACCCGGATTTACAGCAAGATATGCTAAGATTTCAAATTCCTTTTTTGGAAAAACGATATTCTTCCCATCCAAATTTACTGTATAACGTTCTTTATTGATTACAAGAGGACCGATTTTAATCTCTGTTTTATTTATAGAATCAACACTTTCTTGTTTTCTTAAATTGGATTTTACACGCGCAATTAATTTTTTAGGTGAAATTGGTTTTTGGATAAAATCATCAGCACCTAAATTTAATCCATGTATTTCATCAAGTTCGGAAGATTTTGCAGTTAAAAATATTATCGGAATATTTTTATAATCATCAATTGCACGGATTCTTCTACAAGTTTCATATCCATCCATCTTTGGCATCATTACATCCAGAATAATTAAATCAGGTTTTTTGGATACTTTTTCCAGTGCTTCCAATCCATCATTAGCAGTAATAACTGTAAATCCTTCTTGGCTGAGATTATATTGTAAAAATTCTACAATATCTTTTTCATCATCTACTAATAAAATTTTTGTTTTCATATTTTCTTAATTTTTATTTCTTTGTGTTGTTCGGCAGATTTATAAATTGATTCTAGCAAATTCATACGTGTTAATGCCTCATCACCTGATGAAATAACTTTGGCACCTTCCCTAATAGACCCAATAAAATGTTTCAATTCATTTTCGTAAGATTTTCTAAATAAATTTTGATGACTTGAACCTTTATTAGGTGTATAATCAATGTAACCAGCTCCGGTCTTCTTAAACAATCGAAGCGGATTTAAATAAGCTGTACCTTTTGTACCATGAGTTGTAAGATTAAAGGAATTTTCGACCGAATATAAATCCCAACTTACATCAAAATTTAGGACCATTCCTTTTGAAAAGCGAATTAAACCTACGGCAGAATCTTCTACATCAATGTTGCTCTGTGAAAATTTTTGAACCAGTACTGATTCAATTTCTTCTTCACCCATCATCCAAAGAGCAAGATCAAGTATTACAATTCCTAAATCAAATAATACACCGCCTCCAGATAATTTTTTACTTAAGAACCATTTTTGATTACTGCTTTGCTTTCTTAACCATCCGCATTTAATATAAAAAAGATCACCCAGTTCACCGCTGTTTATAATACT
>CAYXKL010000049.1:0-18801 GCA_964464825.1 uncultured Melioribacter sp.
CTTCTAATCCTTCATATTCACCTTGGCGTATATTGGAAAGATTTTTTCTTTCGGGTTTTCTAGCAGCATGTTCGTATAAATAAACGGGTACATTTAATTCTTTAGAAATCCTTTCACCAAATTTTTCTGATATTCTAATACATTCTTCAATGGTGATATTTGAAATTGGAACGAAGGGAACTACATCAATGGCACCTAAGCGCGGATGTTCACCTTTATGATTTCTCATATCAATATGATCTGCAGCCGCTTTGCATGCATTTACAGCACCATTTAAAATACCGTTTTCATTACCAGCTAGCGTAACAACAACGCGGTTATAATCAGCATCAGGTTCTATGCTTAATAATTTTACATCTGAAGTAGTATCAATTGCCAATTTAATAGCTTCAAAAGTTTTTTGATCTTTCCCTTCACTGAAATTTGGTACACATTCAATAATTTTTTTTGTGTTATTGGAAGAACTCATATACTCTCCATTGTTCGATTGAATATGATTTCACCTTTTTTTATTGTCATTAAATTTAAATTTGTCCCGATGTTATAAATAATTTCCTGAAATTCTTTAGCATTAAAAATAGAAAAATCTGCTTGTTTACCAATTTCAAGCGAACCGATTTTATGATTTAAATCGATTGCTTTTGCAGCATTAATTGTTACAGCAGAAATAATTTCTTCAACATTCATTTTCATATGTAATGCTGCTAGACTCATAATAAAATGTAAATTTGGGATATTTGAAGAACCTGGATTATAATCAGTAGATAGTGCAATAATAGCACCCTCATCAATTAGTTTTCTAGCCGGTGCATAATTATAATTTAAGAAAAATGATACGCCCGGTAAAAGTACTGATACAATTTCTGATTTTGAAAGTAAGTGAATATCTTCATTGCGTAAAACTTCAAGATGATCAACTGAAAATACATTATGTTTTAATGCAATTTCTAATCCGCCGATATTGTTAAACTGTTCAGTATGAAGCCTAAGTTTATAACTCAGTTTTTTTGCTTTCGTGAAAATATTATCAACCTCATTGGAATTAAATGCACTTTTTTCGCAGAATGCATCAACAAATTCTGCTAAATTATTTTTAATAATAAATGGTAAGAGTTCATCAGTAATAAGTTTAATATAGTTCTTATGATCATTTTTATATTCAAGCGGATATGTATGTGCACCTAAAAATGTTGGAACGATATCAATGGGTAGTGATTTTTTAAAATAATTAATTACTTGAAGCAATTTGATTTCATCATAATAGCTTAATCCATAACCACTTTTTATTTCTAAACTTGTTATTCCTTGAGAAATAAAATAATTAATTCTAGGTCTGATTATTTTTACTAATTCTTCAAAAGATGATTTACGAACTTCTTTTACGGTAGCGTTTATTCCACCACCGGCTTCAGCAATCTCTTCGTAAGTAGCACCTTTAAGTTTCATTATAAATTCATTAGCACGGTTACCAGCAAAAGCTGTATGGGTATGGCATTCAACTAAACCTGGTAAGATTACTTTATCCTTTACATCTATGACTTTATCAAATTTTGATAGATTTATTTTTGAATTCTTTATAAAATCCTTTATTAATCCATTCTCGATAATTATTGAATGGTCGTATAAAGGATCAACAATAGACGAATCATTCCCTTTTTTAACATTCTTTCCATTAGTATTCACAGTAACAATTTGTGAAGGATATGTAATCAATTTTTTCATTATAAAATGTTACCTAAGAAATCTCTAAAATTAGATGAAAATTGCTTTTTTCAGTTAATTCAAAAATAGACAAATAATGAGTTTATTTTCTATTCTTTTTGTTGATGGATTGCAATTTTCGTATTTTTACACGTTAAAAACTAAAGGACCGGTCATAAATGCCTTCAAAGTATAAAATCCTTTTTGTAACATCAGAAGTTGTTCCATTTGTCAAAACCGGCGGTTTAGCGGATGTTTCTTCTGCTTTGCCTCAAAAATTGCAAGAATTAGGTCATCAGGTTAGGATAGTTGTACCCAAATATGGTGCGATTGATGAACGTAAATATAAAATACATGAGGTTGTAAGGTTAAAAGATTTAAAAATTAATATTGGCAGCAAAGAAATTATTTTTGCCCTACGGTCATCATTCCTAATAGGACCAAAAACAAGAGTACAAATCTATTTTCTCGATAACCCTGAATATTTTGGAAGCAGACATAGTTTGTACACAGATCCGCTCTCAGGTGAGGAATATCCGGATAATGATGAGAGATTTATTTTACTTTCCCGTGCAGTTTTTGAACTTATAACAAAATTAGGTTGGGTACCAGATATAATACATTGTAATGATTGGCAAACTGGTTTGATTCCGGCATATTTGAAAACAGTATTCAATAAAGATCCACTTTTCACACATGTTAAATCCTTATTTACAATTCACAATTTATCATTTATGGGGGTCTTTCCAAAATCAACATTTAATAAAACAGAATTGCCACCTCAACTTGAATCCGAAAAAGGCATTTTACACAAAGGAAAAGTTAATTTTCTTAAAAGTGCATTAACCTATACTGATATGATAAATACTGTTAGTGAAACTTATGCTAAAGAAATCTGTAATTACAAAGAATTCGGTTCAGGATTAAATGAAATCTTGAGCAAACGCAAAAAAGATATGTATGGTATTATCAATGGTATTGATGATACAATTTGGAATCCAGAAGTGGATACAAAAATTCCTCAAAAGTATTCATTAAATAACATTGAACAGAAGTTAGAGAATAAAAAAGCTTTAGCTGAAAATTTTGGTTTTGATTTTGATGAAAAAGTACCAGTCATAGGAATGATATCACGATTGTTCGAAGAAAAAGGATTAGATCTAATTGAAAAAGCTTTTCCACAATTGATGAAATTAAATATCAGATTGATTTTACTTGGTACTGGTGATAAAAAATATCATAAATTTTTTACAAGTGCTGCTTCAAAATATTCCGATAAATTTTCTTGTTTTATAGGGTTTGATGATGAATTAGCCCACTTAATTGAAGCCGGTTCAGACCTTTTTCTTATCCCTTCTAAATATGAACCATGCGGATTAAATCAAATGTACAGCCTAGTTTATGGTACAGTACCGGTTGCACATAAAACTGGCGGATTGGCAGATACTGTTCAACCTTTTAATATAAAGAATAAAACTGGTAATGGTTTTGTATTCGATAAATACACAACTGCAAGTATGATTAAAGAACTTAAATCAGCTATAAAAATATTTACAAATGATAAAAATACGTGGCAGACTATCATGAATAATGGTATGAAGTCAAATTTCAGTTGGATTAATTCTGCTAAAAAATATGTTGATCTTTATAAAAAACTCACCGATTTATATTAATGCCTAACTATGCATTATTTCTTGATCGTGATGGAACGATCAATTTTGATTCTGGATATGTTAAAGATCCTAATGATGTTGTGCTCTTACCGGGAGTTGCCGAAGGAATCAAATATCTCAAATATAAATTTCACTTTAAGGTTATTGTAATTTCTAACCAAGCCGGTATTGCTTATGGTATAATGACTCACGAAGATGTAAAAAAAGTTAATGAAAAAATTAATGCACTACTCGATGATAAAAATAATTTAATCGATGCTTTCTATTATTGTCCATTTCATCCGGATTATAATTCTGAGAAAGATTCAGAATGTAGGAAACCATCTCCCCAAATGATTGTTAAAGCTAGTAAAGATTTCGATATTGAACTTAAAAATTCATATATGATTGGCGATAAAAGTAGTGATGTGATGTGCGGAATCAATGCCGGTGTTAAAACTATACTGATAACAAATAACGAGATTGAAATTAATGTCTTGCATAATCTTGGGAAAAAACCCAATTTTGTAGCCGCAAATTTTAAGTCAGCTTGTGATTTTATAGCAAATGATTTTCCGGAGGCAGTAATTGAATAAATCTGTTAAGTTTTTTTTCCTTTCGATTTTATCAATATTATTTTTTCTTTCTTGTAATGAAGATCCTTCATCAACCGGTTTGAATTTAATATCAGATAAAGATAAAGTCCATTTTTCTGAAATTGATTCTTATACTACTCAAATCCGTCAATCTTCAGATTATTTTGAGTACAAGCAAAATATGGGTTCTTCAGAACATCTCTTGTTAGGTAAAAATTCTTATTCGGAAAGTGTGGTTCTTTTACATTTCTCAATTTATCTAACTGATTCGTTAAAAGAACAACTAAATAATAATGAATCTTTTGTCCGGCAAGTCTGGATGCAATTGACTCCAACCTATAAAATGGGGGATGCTAATAATTTAAATTTTACCTTACATGAAATTAATTCAAAGTGGAGTTCTGAAGGATTTAATAAAGACAGTTTAAATTCACCAACTTTCACTTACAATCCAACAAATGTTTTAACTTCAAAAACAATCGATGATACGACGTTCAGTTTTGAATTTGAACCTTCGGTTGTACAAAAGTGGCTTGAGTATCATGCAGATACATCAGCAAATCCAAAATATTATGGTTTATTGATGAAACCAACATCAAGTACTCAATCCTATATTGGTTTCAATTCAATCCAAGCTTATGATACAGAAACACGACCTAAAATTTTTGTTGTAATGGAAAAACCTTCGGTCTATAAAGATACTATAAGTTTATTACCATATATGGATTTGCATGTTGTAACCGGAAATGTTCCTGTAAATGAAAACAGAATGATTGTTGAAGGAGGTTTGCCGATTAGAAGTACTTTATTTTTTGATCTGACAACTTTATCTAAAGATATTATTGTTAATAAAGCCACTCTCGAATTAACTGTTGATACACTTGCATCTTTTGATGGTAATCCAAGTTCAGATTCAATTCTTGTAAGAATATTGAAAGACAGCACAACTAAAACTTTAACTGGCGATAGTTTAATTGCAACGGTGATAAAACGTAATGGAAATATTTTCAGCGGTGAAGTTACATGGATGATTCAAAGATGGTTACAAGGTGATGTTGAAAATCAAGGTATGCTGCTTGAACTTTACGATGAAAACGCAAGTGTATCTAGAATATCCTTATACGGTTCAAAAGAACAAAATATTTTACTTAAACCACGATTAAAAATAATTTATATGAAGAAAAATAATTGATGAGAATTAAAAACTATATAATAATTCTAATATTAATAATCCCTTTTGAAATATTTTCTTCAGGCGGATCAATTTATTCAAGATTCGGTTTGGGAGATTTTTATTATTCTATCTCTGCCAGAAGACTGGGATTAGGAGAATTAGGTATTGCAGTAAATGACTTTGATTATTTAAATAATCTCAATCCAGCGAGCTGGAGTAATTTAAGATTAACTAGAGCAGAGACTGGAGTAATATATAAAGGTACTAATATTTCTTCATCATCAAATTCGGTTTTTCATTCACAAACTATCTTTTCTGGGATAATACTAGGTTTTCCGATTGAACATGATTTAGGAATAGCATTAACCGGTGGTGTAATTCCTTATTCAAATGTAAATTTTGATATTATGGGTGAAGAAACTGATCCATTAGTTGGGGCATACAAAGCAAATTACCAAGGTGATGGCGGTCTATCAAAAATATTTTTTGGTTTATCATACAGACTCCCTTTCGATTTATCACTCGGTGCTTCATTCGATTACTATACCGGACAAATTAAATATACAACTGCAGTTGATTTCCCGACTGGTGCTTCCTACCGCGATGCATCTTATATGAAAGATTATAGTCATTACGGAGCTGGTTTTACAATCGGTTTAATTTCAAATAATTTTACTGAATTGATAGGTTTAGAAAATTTAAGTGAAGTTAGAATAGGTGTCACTTATTCCAGCTCAGTCGATCTTCATACTGATACTACTAATACTTCAAAAACAATTATCGGAAATCTTATATCATCATCAGGTACATTAACAACAGAATTACCTTATCGTTTTGGAATTGGTTTATCATTTAAATTAAATAATGGTTATAATTTTTTATTGGATTATCTGCATCAGCCGATGAGTGATTTTTTATCTAATAATTATAGTGTTAATGAATTAAGAGATTTTAATAAATATAGTCTTGGATTTGAATACCGTAATCCCGAATCCAGATCACAATCGTTTTGGGAACACGTTATGTATAGAGGAGGTTTAAGTTTTGAACAGACACAATATTCAATAAATGGAAAAGGGATTGATCAAATTTCGTTATATGCCGGTTTAGCAATACCCATTGGATTTGATAATACTATGGATTTAGCATTACAGATTGGGAAAAGAGGTACAACAGATAACAATTTATTATCTGAGAATATTTATAAAATTTCCATAACTTTCAGTATTGGAGAACTTTGGTTCATAAGAACTGATAGATAATTAAATTAAGGAACATAAAAGTGAAACGGGGAACATTACTTTTCGTATTAATTTTACTGTTATCAAACATAACTTTAAAATCACAAAACGAGCTGATTACAAATTTCAGTCTCTTTTATGAATACCACAAAAACAAAGATTTTAGTAGTGCACTTCCATATGGATGGAAAGTAGTTAATTCTGACCCATCACAATTTTTAAAGTATAAAATTTTTTCTAAGATGGAAGAAATTTTGTGGTACATGCATGATAGCAGTAGTGTATCCGATGAAGAAAAATTAGCAATTAAAGATACAATGGATTACTTCTATGATAAGGCTGAACAATATGAGCCGCAGCTTGCCGGTTTTTATACTGCTAGAAAAGCATACGTCTTGGAAGTATGGAATAATTCTAATCCTGATGATATTATTAAATTATATGAATCGGCTATAGAAAAAGATCCATCATTACCTACATTTTATAAAGATCGATTAGGTTTGTTATACGTAAATAATGCATCTGATACAAATGAATACAAATTAAAAGCACTTGATCTATATTCTAAACTTGCAGAGTTAGAACCTGAAAATCCATTATGGAATCAGAAACTAGAATCGATTGCTGAAAATATTGAGGAATTAGTTAACATTACAAAGAAATCATGGGACTTTGATAAAGAAAATTTAGAGAAAGCATGGAAATATGCTGCTACTTGTATAAAAGCACAAGATTTTGAAAAAGCAAAAGAACCATTAGAATTTTTAACTTCTAAAGCTCCAGATGTGATAAATTATTGGAAACAATTAGCAAGTGTGTATGATAAATTAGAACAAAATGATAAATCAATTTCAGCATATAAAAAACTTATTGATCTTCAACCGGATAATAGAGATAATTACGTAAATATAGCTCTTGTGTATAAGAAGTTAGAACAGTTATCAGTTTCAAGAACTTATTTACAAAAAGCCATGAATATTGATCCAAATTGGGATTACCCCGTTTTATTAGAAGCACAACTATATGAACAAGGCGCTAGAGCTTGTGAATTTGATTTTATGGCTAAGTGTGTTTATCTGTTAGCTGTTAATTCATACCGTAAAGCTGCTGGTATGGGTGGTCAGTTTGCTTCGACTGCTGCTGATAGAGTTAGAGCTTTGCAAAATTCAATTCCTACTAAAGAAGATTATTTCTTTAGAAAATTGAAATCAGGTGATACAATTAAAATTGAAGGTGCTTGTTATTCATGGATTGGTAGAACTGTTACTGTTCCTTAATAAATAAAAAATTACAGCACTTATGCTAAAATATTTAAACGAAGATTCTGAAATATTAAATATTACTCAATTAGAGATTAATCGTCAGCAGACGAATTTAGAATTAATTGCATCAGAAAATTTTGTAAGCCTTGCAGTTTTAAATGCTGCTGGATCAGTTCTAACAAATAAATATGCAGAAGGATACCCAGGGAAAAGATATTACGGCGGCTGCGAATTTGTTGATATGGCTGAAGATATTGCAAGAGAGCGTTTAAAAAAATTATTCGGTGCTGAATACGTTAATGTTCAACCTCACAGCGGATCTCAAGCAAATATGGCTGCATATATGGCGCTGTTAAAACCGGGTGATACTATTCTTGGTTTAAGTCTCGATCATGGCGGTCATCTCACACACGGCTCCTTAGTAAATTTTTCGGGACAAATCTATAGAGCAATTCCTTATACATTGAACAAAGAAACAAAATTACTTGATTATAATTTAGTAGAAGATTTAGCAAAGAAAGAAAAACCAAAATTAATAGTTATGGGTGCAAGTGCATATTCACGTGATTGGGATTATGCAAAATTTAGAGAAATTGCTGATAAGGTTGGTGCATTACTAATGTGCGACATGGCTCATCCGGCTGGATTAATTTCACAGGGCTTGTTGAATAATCCTCTTCCATATTGCGATGTTGTTACATCAACTACTCACAAAACATTACGCGGTCCGCGCGGTGGTGTAATATTAATGGGTAAAGACCGAGAAAATCCTATAGGTATTAAAACAATCAAAGGTGACCGTCTGAAATTAATGTCGGAAATTTTAGACGGGATGGTTATGCCTGGAATTCAAGGCGGACCATTAATGCATATTATTATAGCTAAAGCTGTTGCTTTTGGCGAAGCACTTAAAGATTCATTTAAAGATTATGCAAAGCAAGTAATTAGTAATGCAAAAACTCTTTCTTCTGAATTAACAAATTTGGGGTACGATATAGTTTCCGGCGGTACTGATAATCATCTTATGCTTGTAGATTTAACAAAACAAAATTTAAGCGGTAAAAAAATTGAGAATGCTTTAGGTTCTGCCGGAATTACTGTTAATAAAAATATGATACCGTTTGATACTAAAAGTCCTTTTGTTACAAGCGGCATTAGACTTGGAACACCGGCAGTTACAACACGTGGTATGAAAGAGAATGAAATGAAAATAATTGCTTCTTTTATTGATAAAGCAATTAAGAATAATGAGAATGGAGAAATATTAAAAATCATTAAGAATGAAGTTGCTGAATTATGTAGTAAATTTCCTTTGTATCCTGAATTAAAAATAAATTAATTGAATTGTGAGCTCAAAGGGAAAAACTCACTCCGATAATAATGCTAATAATGAAATCGAACTGTCATTTCTAGAACATCTAGAAGAATTAAGATGGCGGGTTATTTATGCATTGGTAGGAATTTTTATAGGCACTATAGCTGCTTGGATTTTTATTGATTTCTTTATTGACAAGATTTTACTTTTACCGGCAAAAACAGCTAATCTAAGACTTCAAAACTTAAGACCATTTGGGCAATTGTTCATTTATTTTCAGGTAGCTATAATAATTGGATTCATTATAAGTACACCAAACGTATTTTATCAACTATGGAAATTTATCTCGCCAGCATTAAAAGAAAATGAAAAAAAATATATTACAGCAATTGTAATATTTACAACTCTCTGTTTTTTGTTAGGGGTAATTTTTGCTTATTTTGTAATGCTTCCATTAGCACTGAAATTCGCTGTCCAATTTGGCTCGCCAATGATTGATAATAATTTTTCTATTGATGAATATTTCTCAATCATATTGAGTGTAATTCTAGGTGCTGGTTTAGTATTTGAATTACCCATGCTTTCGTTTTTCTTATCAAAAATTGGGATATTAACACCTAAAATAATGCGTAAATATAGAAGACATTCCATTGTAGTAATTTTAATTTTTGCAGCTATCTTAACACCGGGAACCGACCCGGTTTCTCAAGTCATTCTTGCCATTCCGTTGGTTATTTTGTATGAAATAAGTATCTTGGTTTCAAAAATTTTCCAAAAGAAAAATTGAAACTATCATCACTCTCTAATATCACTTACCTAGTTGAAAAAGAATTAGAAGAATTCAATAGTTTATTTAAAGAATCTCTAAAATCTAAAGCTGGACTTGTAGATTTAGTAACAAGATATATTCTCCGTCAGAAAGGGAAAAAAATTAGACCTATACTTGTTCTTCTATCAAGTAAAATATCCGGTGGAATAAATCAAAGAAGCTACCGAGGTGCAATCCTTGTAGAACTTCTTCACACTGCAACACTAGTGCATGATGATGTTGTTGATAATGCTGAAAAAAGAAGAGGTTTTAAATCCATTAATGCAGTGTTTAAAAATAAAATTGCTGTTTTAATGGGAGACTATTTACTAGCTCGTGGTTTAATGCTTGCAGTTGATGGCAACGACTTCGATTTTTTACGTGTTGTTACTAATACGGTAAAAAGAATGTCTGAAGGGGAATTAGTACAAATTAATAAAACAAGAAAACTTAATAATGATGAAGAAACCTATTTCAGAATAATTTCAGATAAAACAGCATCATTAATTTCAACTTGTTGCGAAATTGGTGCTCGGGCTTCTACAGATGATATTAATAAAATAAATGCTGTAAAAAGTTTTGGTGAAAACCTCGGGATGGCTTTTCAAATACGTGATGATATATTGGATTATGTAGGTACTACCAAATTATTCGGTAAACCTCTTGGTGGTGATATCAAGGAAAAAAAACTTACATTACCATTAATTCATGCGTTAAGCAGAGCGGACAGTTCCGAATCAAAAAAAATTCTCACCTTAATTAAAAATGGCGGTACCAAGTTAGATCTAAGTTATATTATTGATTTTGTTAAAAAGTATGATGGCATTAGTTATGCAGAGAATGTATCTAAAAATTTTGCAAAAAGAGCTATTGATAATTTATCTTTATTTGAAGAAACAGATGTAAAAAGCGGATTAATCTCACTTGTAAATTTTGTTATTGAACGAAAAAATTAATATCAAAAGGTCTTATAAGTTTAATTTAATTTTCATTTTTTTATTACTATTCTTTTTTGTTTTTAGTCTGCATTTCTTATTTTAGCCACAAGAATTTTTAGATAATTCTATATCGTATCCTAATAAAATATCATTTTCTGATTGACCTTTACAGAATTGTCATCAGAAATTCCATATAAAAAAACTTAATAAAGAGAAAAACCTATCTACAATAGGCAATAAATGAAAAAAACTGTTCTCGATTATGCTCTTAAAATTCGGCTACCGCTTACTTTATTTGTAATTGCTACAACATTCGTAATAACTTATTATGTATCAAGACCCGAAAGAGACGGTATAGGATATACTCCCGATCAGCCGATAAACTTTTCTCATAAGCTGCATGCCGGTACAATGGGTATTGATTGCCAATATTGCCACATAAATGTAACTAAAGGACGCTTTGCAACAATTCCATCTGTTAATATTTGTATGAATTGCCACACAGTTGCTCGTAAAGATAAACCGGATATTATAAAACTTACACAGTATTACGATGAGGAAAAACCAATTCCTTGGAAACGAATTCATAAAGTACCAGATTATGCATACTTTAATCATAGCGTGCATGTAAATAAGGGAATTGATTGTACTAGCTGTCATGGTGATGTTAAAGAAATGGATAAAGTTGGTCAAGTAAGGCAATTCACAATGAAAGCTTGTCTTGATTGTCATCGACAGCCTCATGAAAATTTACCGTATCTTCAAAAAGTTAATTTAGGTCCTGAAAATTGTGCAGCTTGTCACCGTTAATATGGAGAATGTATTATGAATCAGATCAATAAAATCGGAAGGAATAAATTTTTAGGTATTATAGGATTAGGAACAGTTATTGGATTTTTATTTTCGATTATTCCATTCAAATTTTTAAGTAATAAAAATTTAAATAAAAAAGAGATTGTATTAAAAATTCATCCATCTGCTGTAAAAAGGAATAACAAGGTTTAGTAAATGACCAATTCCGGAAAAATGAAAGATATCAAAAATAATTTTTGGAAAAGTTTAGAAGATTATAACAACGATCCAAAAATTTCAGAATTGAAACAGAATGAATTCTTAGAGGGTGTTACAGAAGATTTTCAATCTTCAAAATTGCCGGAAATTTCAAGAAGAAAATTTTTAGCATTACTTGCCGCTTCGGCAGCAGTAACTGCAACTGCTTGTACAGATTACCGCGATAAAGGGGAAATAATACCATACAATAAGCGTCCTGAAAATATAACTCCGGGTATATCAAATTATTATGCATCAACATGCAATGGATGTACACAAGCATGCGGAATTTTGATAAAGACCCGTGAAGGCAGACCAATAAAAATTGATGGTAATCCAGATCATCCAATTAATAAAGGAAAGATTTGCTCTATAGGTCACGCTAGCATTTTGAATCTTTATGATCCGGAAAGATTATCTTTTCCAACTTACAACAAAAGAAAAATTGATTGGGATAGAATTAATAGTGAAATAATTAATAATCTAAAATCAGCGCAGAGTAACGGTAAAGAAATTGCAATTCTAACAAACACAATTTCATCTCCTACAACAAAAAAAGTTTTAGAAAATTTTACTGCTAAATATTCAAACACAAAAATATATTCATACGATTTAATCAATGATGTTAATAGACGTGAAGCATGGTATGATTGCTACGGTGATTATGAATATCCATCTATAAAATGGAATGAAGCTGAGGTAATCCTCGCATTGGATTCTGATTTTTTGGGATCGGAAGGAAATTATATTGAAGCAATGAATCTCTTTACTCAGAAAAGAGAATCAGTCTCAAAATTAGATTTCAATAGACTTTATAGTGTTGAAGGTAGAATGAGTGTAACGGGCTCTCTTGCAGATTATAGATTCCGGATTTCTCCTGACATGCAATATGATTTTGTAATGTCTTTAATTAATGAAATGCTTAAAAATGGTTCAGCAGTTTCACTAGAGGAAAATCTTAAATCAAAAATTTCTGAATATTCTATTAGCAGATTTGAGAATTTGATCAGCAGCGAAAAACTAAAACATCTAGTGAATGATCTAAATTCTTACAGAGGAAAATCTATTGTTCATGCTGGTGATACATTGAGCAGTGATGTGCACACAGCTGTCAATTTATTGAATGAAATTTTGGGTAACTCAGAAATTTACGATTATAAAAAATCGTTTAAATCATTAATCAAAAATTCCAGCAATGCAGATATTGAAAATTTAATAGATAGAATGAATAACGGCAAAGTTGGAACTATTATTCATTTTGATTCCAACCCGGTTTATAATTTAGCATCCGATTTTAAATACTCATCAGCTCTAAAAAAAGTTGAAACAATTATAACATTGACTGAAAGTGAAACTGAAACATCGGAATTATCGCATTATGTTTTGCCAATTAATAATCAATTAGAAAGTTGGGGAGATGCTTATGTTAGAACCGGTGTGTATAGTTTACAACAGCCGGTAATTTCTCCTATCTTTGATACAAGACAGAAAGAAGCCATCTTATTAACTTGGATTAATGAGAATGCTGCTTTTTCACACGATTTATATCATTCATTTTTGATTAATAGCTTTAATGAACAAGTTTACTTTAATAAAAATCCTTTCGCCGATGCACGTTCATTCTGGCTCTCTGCATTACATGATGGTGTTGTAACAGTTGATGAACCTATCAAGCAGCACAAAAAAATAAATGCTTCATCTTTATTAAATCATAATGACTTTAAGAATTCAGGTTATACATTGCATCTAACAAATAGCTACTACGTTAGAGATGGCAGATTTGCCAACAATGGTTGGCTGCAAGAATTACCGCACCCAATAACAAAAATTGCCTGGGATAATTATGCTGCAATTTCTCCTTCAACAGCAAAAAAAATTGGTGTAGAGAATAATGATTTAGTGGAAGTAAATTTAAATGGTAAATTGTTAACGCTTCCCGCATTTGTACAACCGGGAATGAGCGATAATACAATCAATATTGAGTTAGGTTATGGAAGATCAAATTGTGGTAATGTCGGAAAAAATGTCGGATTCAATTCTATAAACTTAATTTCAAAAAATTCTTCATTATCACCATATATTTATATCAATGCAGATTTGAAAAAGAGTTCCGGTACACACATACTTGCCACTACACAAGAACATCATTCTTTAGATGATACATTCGTGAAAGATTTTCATAGAATAAGAAATATTATTAAAGAAGGAACTCTTCAAAAATATAAGAACGACCCTAAATTTTTACATCACGATAAGCATGAAGTGTTCAGTATAACAAACGAACACAAATATGACGGAATGAAATGGGCAATGGCTATTGATTTAAATAAATGTACTAATTGCAGTGTTTGCGTATCTGCATGTAATGTAGAAAATAATATTCCGGTTGTTGGTAAATCGCAAGTTGAACGCGGTAGAGAAATGCAATGGATTAGGATTGATCGTTACTATTCTGGTTCACCTGAGGAGCCGATTGTTAGTAATCAACCGATGTTATGCCAACATTGTGACAATGCACCTTGTGAAAACGTTTGTCCGGTAAATGCTACGAATCATAGTCCTGATGGATTAAATCAAATGGCTTACAACAGATGCGTTGGTACAAGATATTGTGCAAATAACTGTCCTTATAAAGTTAGAAGATTCAACTTTTTCAATTTCAGAGATGAGTTTAAAGATTCTTATTACGATAATGAATTAACAGCATTAGTTAATAATCCAGAAGTAACAGTGCGGTCCCGCGGTATTATGGAGAAATGCACATTCTGTGTTCAGAGAATTATGGAAGCGAGATCTGATGCAATACGTGATGGAAGAGAATTGAAAGGATCCGATGTTGTTACTGCTTGTCAGCAAGCATGTCCATCAAATGCTATTGTTTTTGGTAATGCTAATGATCCAGATTCACCCGTTGCTAAATTGAGAGAGCATAATCTTTCATATCATGTATTAGAAGAATTAAATGTTAAGCCGAATGTTACATACATTGCCAAATTGAGAAACACCCATTCGGAGGAAATTGCGTGAGTGTTGTTGATTATACACAAGAGTTATCCGTAGTAGAGGGAAAACCGGCATTAAGATCTCTCGATGATCTAATTGCGAAACCTCTCGAAGTTAAGCCTGATAAAAAATTTTATATTGCTCTTAGCATAACTTTGTCTATGCTTGGACTTTTTGTAATTGGCTTGGGGCTCACATTCTGGTATGGTGTTGGGATGTGGGGGAACAACAATCCGGTTGGATGGGCGTTCGATATTGTTAACTTTGTTTTTTGGGTTGGTATTGGCCACGCTGGTACATTGATATCTGCAATACTTTTCTTGTTTAGACAGAAATGGAGAACTGGGATTGCCCGTTTTGCAGAAGGGATGACAATCTTTGCTGTTATGACTGCTTTATTATTTCCCTTAATACATGTGGGTAGACCATGGTTAGATGGATGGCTCTTGCCTTATCCAAATCAGCATGGTGTGTGGACAAATTTTACATCACCACTTCTATGGGATGTGTTTGCAGTTTCAACTTACTTTACCGTATCATTAATATTTTGGTATGTAGGATTGATACCGGATTTTGCTTCACTACGCGAAAGAACTTCGGGAAAAATTAAAAAAATTATTTACTCAACTTTTAGTTTAGGATGGAGATTCTCAAACCGGCATTGGCAGCACTATGAAATGGTATATTTAATTCTTGCCGGATTCGCTACCCCATTAGTATTATCAGTTCATACAATAGTTAGTTTTGATTTTGCTGTTTCAATTATACCCGGGTGGCACACTACAATATTCCCTCCGTATTTTGTTGCTGGTGCTGTTTTCTCTGGTTTTGCAATGGTGCAGAATGTATTAATTGTTGTCAGAAAAATTTTCAATTACGAACATATTATAACAGTTGATACACTTGAAAAGATGAATAAGATTATGCTTGTAACTGGTTCGATGGTAGGTTATGCTTATGCAATGGAATTTTTTATAGCATGGTACAGCGGAGTGCAAGCCGAAGGATTTGCTTTTGTGAATAGAGCATTCGGTCCATATTCATGGGCATATTGGATAATGGTTTCTTGTAATGTTATTTCTCCTCAACTTTTCTGGTTCAAAAAAATTAGAAGATCAATTCCGGTTATGTTTGTCATTGCCATTTTTGTAAATGTCGGTATGTGGTTCGAAAGATTTGTTATTGTTGTAACTTCATTATCCCGAGATTTTTTGCCATCAAGTTGGGCATATTATACACCGACTTATGTAGATTTTATGATACTAATCGGAAGCTTTGGATTTTTCTTCACATGGATTTTATTATTTACTAAAGCATTACCGGTTGTTTCAATAGCAGAAGTAAAAGCTGTTGTTGATGGGGCACAACCTTCACATAAAGGTCATGAATAATGAGCGGAAAGATTCTATATAGTTATACCGGATTATTTGATTCTCCTGATGCTATAAAGTATGCAGCTGAAAAAGCATCTGAATTTGGTTTTAAGAAATATGATGTTCATACGCCATATCCATTGCATGGCATGAACAAAGCCATGAAACTACCACCATCAAAATTAGGTTATGTTGCGCTGGTTGTTGGTTTATCAGGAGCTTTAGCTGCTTTATTATTAATGTTTTGGATGTCTGCAATTGATTATCCTATTGTAATTGGCGGTAAACCATTGTTTTCATTTCCAGCATACGTTCCGGTAATGTTTGAGATTACTGTTCTTTCTGCGTCTATTGCAACAGTTCTGACCATGTTATTTGTATTCTTTAAATTACCAAACAATGCGCATCCGCTGCATGGAACTGAATACATGCATAAAGTTTCATCTGATAAGTATGGGATTTCAATTCAAGCTGAAGACGAAAAGTTTGATGAAAAAATTGTAATTAAATTTTTAGAAGACTGTAATGCCAAAGAAATTAATCCAATTTATTTTGATGAAGAAGAAATTAATCACAAGCATAGAATATTAGAGCCGAAGTTTATCGGATTTCTTCTTTTTACAGCACTTTTAACTTCCGGAGTAACTTATTTTTCCTTAAATAAATTGATGTATATGCCTCCATTTGATTGGATGATGGAACAAGAAAAATTAAATCCACAATCATCATCTGAGATTTTTAGTGATGGTTTTGGAATGAGACTGCCGGTTCAGGGGACAGTTTCAAGAGGTTATCTACCTTATCCTTACACTGCGTTACCAGATGAGGCCGGTGCTAAACTTGTGAATCCGTTACCAGTAACTAAAAGTGTTATAGATATCGGTCAGAAAAAATATGATGTTTATTGCAGTCCGTGTCATGGTTATTATGGAGAAGGAGACAGCAGATTACGCGGACAATTTCCAAATCCGCCAAGTTTACATTCTGAGAAAGTTAGAAATTGGTCTGATGGCAGAATATTTCATGTTATAACTGATGGACAGAACATTATGCCTTCTTATTCCACACAATTAACTGAAGAAGAAAAATGGGCAACAGTACATTATATAAGAGTGCTTCAACGTGCATTAAATGCTAAGGAGTCTGATTTACAATGAGTACTACTCAAATGATTGAATATCAGAAAAAAGAATTGCCGGTTAAAATTCAAACTATAGGATTGATTTTATTTTCCATAGGATTGTTAGCAGTTATTATCGGATATCTTACAGACTCAACCAGGATAGCTTTTAATAATATTATAATATTTACTTTTCTTACAAGTGTTGGACTTGGTTCACTTTTTTTGGTAGCAATAGAATATTTAGGTGGTGCAGTTTGGAGTACTCCGTTTAGAAGAATTCCCGAATTCTTATCAGCAATAATATTAGTTCTTCCTATTGTAGTGTTACCATTAATTTTCAGTATGGGAAATATTTTTCATTGGATGCATCCTGAAATTGTAAACTCCGATAATATTTTAATAGAAAAAGCACCTTATCTAAATACAACTTTCTTTATAATTAGGATTGCAGTATTTCTTTCGATATGGATTTTCTTCTATTTATTAATCACAAAGAATTCAAGAAATCAAGATGTATCAAAAGACCAGGATTTAACCAAAAAGAATATTAAAATTTCAGCAATTTTTATTCCATTCTTTGCAATTACAATAACTTTTACCGGTATTGATTGGTTGATGAGTTTAGAACCACATTGGTTCTCTACAATTTTTGGTGTCTATTACTTCTCTGGATCTGTGCTTGCAGCACTTTCTGCAGTGACTATAATTGCAGTACTTTTAAATGAAAAAGGCTACTTAATAAAAGGATTAACTCCTGATCATTATTACAGTTTAGGTGCTTTATTATTTGCATTTACAAATTTCTGGGCATACATAGCATTCAGTCAATTCTTACTGATTTGGTATGCAAATTTACCGGAAGAAACTTTTTGGTTTTTAGAAAGATGGGAAGGGAGCTGGGTCATTTTTACAATCGGATTAATGATTATTCGATTTGTTATACCATATTTTGGATTATTATCACAACCTTCCAAAATGGATCCTAAAAGACTAATAATAGTTTCTTCGATAATATTGTTTGCTCATTGGTATGATCTTTATTGGCTTGCTATGCCAAATTTAAGTAAAGAAGGTGTGCTGTTAGGATGGCAAGAATTCGGATTTATTTTATTTGCTATTGGACTTATAATATTAGTTTTTAATTTCTTATCGAAAAAGTATAATCACGTACCAGTTGGTGATCCAAAATTAAAACGAGGAATTGATTTCAGGTTATAAGATGGAAATGAATCAAAAGAAAAAAATTGAAGAAGAGATAAACTTTAAAAATTTATTAAAAAATCCAATCCGATTATTTGGTTGGTTTTACGTTTATTTTTTTGTGATAGTTTTAATACTCGGAATTTTCTTTGGTTATAAATTAATTCCAATGTCTTTCAATTCACAGGCAGTAGGAATTACAGATAGTACCACAATTAAGAAAGAAATTCCTGAATCAAAAGGAGGTATAATTCCAGCAGTTAATCTAGAGTTGGTGAAAACACCAAGCGAAGAAATGATATCAAAAGGGAAGGAACTTTATGATGCTAATTGTCAATCTTGCCATGGAGTTACCGGATTAGGAG
>CAYXKL010000050.1:0-18522 GCA_964464825.1 uncultured Melioribacter sp.
TAAGATGAGATTGCTAAATACCAATCGCCAAGTGAATAATAAAGATCTCTTAAATGTTTAGCAGCAGCACGTGTTGCTTTTTCAGGATTTCTTCTTTCATCAATGTAAAAATTAATATCTAAATCATAAAGACGGGCTGTACCTTTCATAAATTGCCACATGCCAACAGCTTTAGCCCATGAACGTGCTGTCGGATTCAAACCGCTTTCCGGCATACTTAAAAATATTAACTGCTGCGGTACTTTTTCTTCTGCAAATATTTTTGCCATCATAGGAAAATATTTGCCCGAGCGTGATAACCAAAGTTCGATATACTTCCTACCCTTTCCGGTGAAATATTCAATATATTGTTCAACATAACTATTAATTTCTAATGGAAAATCACCAACTACTACTGTTACACTATTTTCATCTTTTACATAAACTGAATCTTCAGTAATTGCTATATCGTCAGGAATACTTTTATTCATCCATTCTTCTAAAGCATTGATTGATACATCTTCTGGCAAATCATCAAGTTCATTAACATATCTTTGATAATCATCAACTATAGAGCTTTCTAGCTCTATGAAAGCTTCGTTTTCCTCAATCTCTGGGTAATAACTTAACTTATTAATTGTAGAAAGAGCAGATTCATAATAATTCAATGCATCCGATTTAAAACCTAATTTTTGTTTATATAGTGCATTAACATAATCTCTTCTTGCAGTTTCCAACATTTCATTTGCAATGGTATTAGTTGTTACTTTTATTGTATCAATTGAAGTTATATTACTGTTTTGTGTTTGGGTTGGAACTGATGAGCATGCTGCTAAGATGATAAGATATGCAATTAATGGCAAAATTAGATTTTTTTTCACACACACTCCGAAGTTTTAGAAATTCGTTTGCAATTTAATTTCTTATAGAAATTTTGTCAAGCTAAATATTATATGACCTATGGATAATTGTTATTATTTAATAAGTTAGCTTTGAAAAAAATAATACCTTATAAAGGAATATTTGAATGTTTCTTCTTAGGATTAGAATCAACTTTAGTTTTTAATAATTGAAATGCAGCAATTAACCTCTCTCTTGTTTCGCTAGGAATTATAACTTCATCAATGTATCCCCTCTCGGCAGCAATATACGGATTAGCAAACTTTTCAATATACTCTGATAGTAGAATATCTAATTTTTCTTGGGGTTTTTGTGCATTTGAGATTTCTTTTTTAAAAATAATTTCTACTGCACCTTTAGGACCCATTACTGCAATTTCTGCACTTGGCCAAGCAAAATTAAAATCACCACGGATATGTTTTGAATTCATTACATCATAAGCACCGCCGTAAGCTTTGCGCGTTATTACTGTGATTTTAGGAACCGTTGCCTCACAAAATGCAAAAAGTAATTTTGAACCATGTCGTATAATACCATTCCACTCTTGTTCTGTACCAGGTAAAAAACCGGGAACATCTTCAAGAACAAGTAATGGGATATTAAAAGAATCGCAGAATCGAATAAATCTTGCACCCTTAACAGAGGCATTAATATCTAAAACACCAGCTAAAATTGAGGGCTGATTTGCTATAATACCTACTGATAATCCTCCAATACGGGCAAACCCTACAATTATGTTTTGTGCATAATCTTTATGAACCTCTAAAAATTCATTATTATCAACAATCAAGTTTATGATTGATTTCATATCATATGGTTTATTCGGATTGTCAGGAACAATTTCGTCTAATTTAGGTTCGATGTAACTTTTACTAAAATCAAATTCAATTTCATGTGATCTGTCTTTCCAGTTTTGAGGTAGATAACTTAACAGTGTTCTGATTTTTTCTAAAACTTCCACTTCACTATCAAAAGAAAAATGTGCAACACCACTTTTTGTAGAGTGAGTTTCTGCTCCGCCAAGTTCTTCAAAACTGACTTCTTCATGAGTAACAGTTTTTACAACATTGGGTCCGGTGACAAACATATAACTTGTATTCTTTACCATAAAAACAAAATCAGTAATAGCCGGTGAATAAACTGCACCACCGGCACAAGGCCCAAGTATAGCAGAAATTTGAGGTACAACGCCTGAGGTTAAAGTATTTCTTAAAAATATTTCTGCATATCCGCCCAAACTAACAACACCTTCTTGAATACGAGCGCCTCCTGAATCATTTAATCCAATTATTGGGATACCAAGTTTTAAAGCCATATCCATAATTTTACAAATCTTTTCTGCATGTGATTCTGATAACGAACCGCCAAAAACAGTGAAATCCTGACTGAACAAAGCAACATCACGACCATTAATTTTTGCAAAACCGGTTACAACCCCATCTCCAGCAATTCTTTGTTTATCAAGACCAAAATCATTCGATCTATGTTTAACAAATTCATCAATTTCTCTGAAAGAACCTTCATCAACCAATAATTCTATCCTTTCACGCGCAGTAAGTTTTCCTTTATCGTGCTGGAATTTAATTTTATCTAAACCACCGCCTAATTTTGCATCTTCTCTTAATTTTTTCAGTTTTTCTATTTTTTTATTCATGCTAAACAATATTAAATTGAAAAGTTAACAATATTATTTGGTTCAGCCGTTTTGAATCTTTTCTCAATCTCGTTTCTTAACAAGATAAATTCTTCTTTTTGAAATAATTCAAAATTTCTCTTGTAACTAAAATTAATATCCATAGAACTAATTATTTGCCCTGGATTTTTCTTCATAAAATATATTTTGTTCGAAAGAAACAAAGCTTCTGATATGTTGGTGGTAGCTAACATAAATGTTGTATGAAATGTTAAATTTATTTTAGATAATAAATTATAAACCTCATACTTAGTTACAGAATCTAATTTGTTAAACGGTTCATCCAAACAAATCAACCTTGGATTACGAATTATTGATCTTGCTAATGCTATTCTAAAACGGAATCCTAAACTTTTATTATTTGGGAAATGATTTTCATAACCTTCTAAACCCACCAGTCTAACAATATTTGAAATTTCCATTTCATCTTTTTTAATTCCCAATAGAATATTTTCTTTTACATTTAACCAAGGAAAAGATGATGGTTCGCTAGGTATATATATAATATTATCGCAGTTAATTAATTCACCAGAATTATATGGTTCTAATCTGGAAACTATTTTCAGTAAAGTTGATTTACCTGAACCGGCTGGTGCAAGAATACTGCTAATAATACTTTGTTCGACAGTTAGATTAATCTTTTCGAACAAAGTTGTTTTATAACCGGCTTTATTAGTGTATTCTTTTGTAATATTTCTTAATTCAATCATTCCCAAAAAAATATTTTATTGTTAATAAATTTCAATGTTTGATCACCAATTAATATTAATAAACTAATTATTACAGCAATTGAAAATAGTCCCGTAAAATCATTATATAGTAGAACATAATTGTAAGCTCCACCAAATCCATTAATCTTACCGATGAATTCATAAATCATTATTAAAATCCATAAATAGTAATGTATCTTTAATAGCCTCTCAAACAAATATGGCTGAATATTTTTATAAACCACTTTAGAGTAAATGTGATACTTACTGAGCCCTAAATTCTTAGCAACTAATACATAATTGAAATTGATTCTTTCAGTTAACTTTTGTGTTTCTATTGCCAGAAGTATGAATGAAGAAAGAAATCCGAAGAGAAACTCTGCCAATAACGAATTATTAAACCAATAAACAAATAATATTGCAAAGAAAAATGCCGGGAAATAATGAAAAATCTTTAAAGATTCTAATGAAGATGTAATTTCTAATTTTAATCTTAATATTAAAGGGGCAGTAAAATGTATAAAAATAAATGCCGTAAATAATGAAAGGTAAATTATTGTTGTTGTTATTCCAAGTGATTCAAACAATGAATAATCAAACCATACATCAACAAAAGACTCTGCAAGTAAACTAGGTTTTGGGAGTATTTTGTTTATTGGAAGTATAAATTCAAAAAGAATTACATAGACAAATAATAAAACCCCAATCAATTTTAGTTTATTCTTCATCAAGTTAAGACCACATTATTTACTCTTTGTTAAAATATTGAGATGATTTGGTTAAATCAATTCTGGAAAAAAGGATTATTTCTTTTTTCTTCTCCAATACTGCTTTTTTCTTCATGTCCGGGATAAATAGTTACATCATCAGGCAAAACAAATAATTTAGTAGTTATTGAATTAATTAAAGTGTCGTAATCACCACCATCTAAATCAGTTCTTCCAATACTCTTATGGAAAAGAACATCACCGGTCAAACAAATTTTTTCTTTCTCAAAGAAAAGTGAAAATTCGCCAGGAGTATGACCCGGAGTATATAAAAACTTCCCTTCAGAATTACCAATATTAATTTTTAATTCTTCAGTTATATAAAAATCGGGTAAAGGTGATTTCTCTGTTGTTATTCCAAAAATCAAAGATTGTTCTTTAAGTGAATTTAATAAAAAAAGATCTTTCTCCGGTGCATAAAAGATGCACTCAAAATTATTTTTAATAAAAGAATTTCCTAATATATGGTCTAAATGACAGTGAGTATTTATTAAATATTTAATCGATAATTTATTTTCGATAATAAATTTGGATAATAATCCTTCTTCAAATTTTTCGTAGCAACCCGGATCGATTATAGCAGAATCTCTCGTTATGTCATCAAACACAATATATGTATTTTCAAGAAAGGGATTAAAAATAAATTTTTTGAGTTGAAGCATTATTTAACAGAAAAATTTTTATAGATTCTTGTAAATAATTTATTTGTGTAATTCTGATAATTATCTTTAGTCTCTTCTAATGAATCACCACCGAACTTAGCAAGAAAAGATTTTGCTAATACCCAGGCAACCATCGATTCACCTATTACTGCACATGCTGGTACAGCAACAAAATCGCTTCTTTCCCTACGTGCTTTTACAGATTTCATTGTAGATAGATCAATTGAACCGATTGGATTCATTAATGTAGCGATTGGTTTCATTGCAGCACGAATAATCAAAGGCATACCAGTTGTTATACCTCCTTCTGTACCGCCGGCTCTATTGGTTCTGCGTAAAAACTTTTTTTGTTTTAAAATTATTTCATCGTGTACTTCAGAACCATATTTATAAGCGGATGCAAAGCCGTATCCAATTTCTACACCTTTTACGGCATGTATAGACATTAATGAGTGAGCTAAGTCTGCATCTATCTTTGTTTCATATTGAATAAAACTTCCGAGACCAACCGGCAAACCGGTAGCCACAACATAAAATGTACCGCCGAGTGTATCCCCTCTTTTCTTTGCTAATTTTATTTTACTAATAATTTTTTCTTCGTGTAGTCTATCCATCACACGTACAGAACTTTTATCTGCTTTTTTATTTATCTGGTCTGCATCAAAACCATTATTAACTTTATTGAGTAATATTTTTTCTGCAAAATTATTCTTTGCAAAAATACCACCAATACTTTCAACAAAACTTCCAATATAGATACCAAATTCTTCTAATAATTTTCTAGCAATAGAACTTGCCGCTACACGCGCTGCAGTTTCTCTTGCACTTGAACGGTCAATCGAATTTCTTATGTCATCAAAATTATATTTTGAAATACCAACTAAATCTGCATGGCCCGGACGAGGTATAGTAACTTTTTCAGATCTGTTTTTTACCGGCTCTATATTCATTACTTCAGTCCAATTCTCCCAATCTTTATTTTTAATAATCATTGATATCGGAGAACCAAGAGTTTTACCATAACGGATACCGGAGATAATATCAACGGTATCAGATTCAATTTTCATTCTCAAACCGCGTCCATATCCAGCTTGCCTTCTTTTCAACTGATGATTAATATAATCTGGAGATATTTCAAGATTCGATGGTATACCATTTACAATTGCAGTAAGTGCTTTACCGTGAGATTCACCGGCGGTTAAGAATTCTAACATATTTCCCTATTCTAAAGTGTTGTGCAAATATAAAAAAAGCGCTCAAATATTGAGCGCTTTATTTTAGTGATAAGATATTTACTATTTAGGAATGTCCAAACCAAGAATTCTTGAATTACCTTCACGGTCAACTATTTTAAGCAATACAGCTTGACCTTTCTTTTTATCAATAATTGATTGAAATTCTTTAACATTCTCTATTGGTTTTCTATCTACAGAAGTTATTACAATTCCTTCACGCAATCCTTGATTAAATGATTTACTAAATTGTTTAACATCACTTATCATAATTCCATTCTCTACTTTGTATTCTTTCAATTCAGCACTGTCTAAATCTTTTATTGTTAATCCTAGATCTTCAAATGATATAGTTTGGCTATCAAGATTCTTGCCTTTTGTATTTTTGTTTTTTACATCAACTACAGTACTTTCATCATCATCACGAGATTTTAATGTAACATATCTTTCAATTTCTTTTCCATCCCTGAATATTAATAGTTTAACTTCTGAACCGGCTCTTTTTGAAGCTATATAAGATTGTAATTCATTTGGTTGATCAACATTTTTACTATCAACTTTCAATATAACATCACCTTCTTTAACATCAGCTTTTTCGGCAGCACCACCTTTTACTAATTCTTGTACAAGCACACCTTTTGGTTCTTTCAAACCAATTGCTTTTGCTGTCTGTGCATCAACTTCAGAGATACTAACACCAATGTAACCACGGCTAACTTTACCATTAGAGATTAAATCATTAGCAACAGATTTAGCTAAGTTGATTGGAATAGCGAATCCATAACCAATGTAGCGCTGTGTCATTCCATCGGTTGCTATTGCAGAATTTACACCGATTACTGCACCATTCAAATCCACTAATGCTCCTCCGCTATTTCCTGGATTTATAGCGGCATCTGTTTGAATAAAATTCTCAACACCATATCGGTCTTGTATTATATTAATATTTCTACTAGTTGCACTTACAATTCCAGCTGTTACAGTTGAAGCTAAAGAAAGAGGATTTCCTATAGCCATCACCCATTGGCCAACTTTTATTTTATCAGAATCCCCGAGATAAGCTACTGGTAAATCATCTGCATCGATTTTAATTACAGCTAAATCTGTTAATGGATCGGTGCCAATAACTTCTGCTTCAAATTCTCGTTTATCATGTAATGAAACTGTAACTTGTTTTGCATCTTCTACGACATGATTGTTTGTTAAAATATATCCATCATCCGATATGATAATACCGCTGCCACCGCCTTGTTGTTCACGTGGTACATCCTCTTTGAATGGAAAGAAAAAATGAAAAGAATCAGGTAGTTTATTTTTTACTGATGAAACAACTGTTACTTGAACTATAGATGGCGTTACAGTCTGTGCCACATTTACAAATGCATCATTAAAAGCGGCTGCATTTACATCTAATTTTTCAACCGGTGGTCTATCTGCGCCAATTTTTACATCTCCATAACTTGGTCTAACCCAACCAAAACCGGAGACTAACACAGCGCCAAAAATTATTCCTATAACAATAAGCGAGATTGTACCTAAAATATTTTTACGCATTTATTATTCCTCCTATTTAATTATCTCTAATGATTTCAAACCTTTAAATTCATGTATATGATATCTCAAATAATTTTCAAAAATTATGATAAGTTTATCGATAAGTTTATCATCACACTTTATATCGTTTTTTTTGTCACTTAGACAAAATAGTAAATTGAAAAGTTCCTTGTTTAATTCAGCTTGGATTAATCGATCCTGGCTGCATTCCCGACATATTACTCCAGAATCATAGTTAAGAGAAGCATCCATTCCTTTGGATAAATTTTTACCGCAGATAGAACATTTATCTATTTCCAGTTCATAGCCAATCTCTTTTATAAAAAAGAAAATGAACTTTGCAAACACCAGTCTTGGGGATTTGCTAAGATTGTTTAATAATTCCAGAGCTTTTGCACTGCCTAAATAGAGTTTATGATTATTTTCATTTTCAACAGTAAGATTTGAAAGCAGTTCAACAATTCCATTTGCAAATGACATTCTATCAAGATCTTCATTTATATTTGAATAATGTTTAATCAGCTCAACTTCACTAACTAGCTGAACTTCACGTGTTCCTTTTTTATATAATAAAATTTCTACATTATTATAAATATCAATAATCAATCCTGATTTTGATTTGCCGGTTCTAACACCCTTAATAATTGCAGAAATTTTTCCAAAATCTTCAGTAAAAAATTGAGCAATTCTGCTGGAATCTCCGTAATCAATTTTACGAAGAACAATTGCACGGGTTTTAACTAAATCAGACATTTCTAAAATCGTATGGAGGATTGAATAGTAATTTTTCTGTGATGATGCCAGTTATCAATTTACTGGGTGTGATATCAAATGCCGGATTGTAAACTTCATATTCATCATTTGAAATCTTCATATTACCAATATTAAGTAATTCGGTTTTTGCTCTCTGTTCAATTTTAATTTCTTCTCCATTGTTACATTTTTTATCTATAGTTGTAGTTGGCGCTGCAATGTAAAATGGTATTTTGTGATATTCGCATAAAACTGCAAGATTGTATGTACCAATTTTATTTGCCGTATCGCCATTAGCAGCAATCCGGTCAGCACCAACTATAACAATATCAACTTTTTTATCTTTCATTAAATAGGCAGCAGTAGAATCCGTATTAATTGAAAATGGGATACCGTATTTATTCAATTCCCATGCAGTTAATCTTGAACCTTGCAGTAATGGACGGGTTTCATCTACATGAACAAAATTAACCATTCCCTTTTCATATCCATAACGAATAACATTTAATGCAGTTCCATTTCCACCGGTTGCTAAAGAACCAGTATTACAATGAGTAAGAACATTAGATTTTTTAACAAATATTTCAAATCCATTTTCAGCAATTGCATTACACATTTGGATATCTGATTTATGAATAGTCGAAGCATGATTTAATAAAATATCATAAATATTTTCTTGATTTTTATTACTGTCAAAGATATTTCTCATTTCATTCAAAGCATAAAAAAGATTTACAGCAGTTGGACGCGTAATTATAAGTCGATTAAACGCGTTAGAAAAACTTTTTACTACATCACTAGTATTATGAGTTGAAAGTGCTAATCCAAACGCAGCGGCAATACCAATAGCCGGTGCACCCCGTATTTCAAGTCTTTCTATGGCTTCAGCTATTCTATTGTAACTATCAGTTACAATGTACTCTTCTGACAAAGGAAGTTTTGTTTGATCTAAGAAACGGAGTTTATCATCAAAAAAATTTAATGAATGAATAGTACTCATTTTAATCAAATTTTGATAACTCTCTAAATTCTATAAAACGGTTATGAATTTCTAAATAGCTGATATTTTCCAAACCTTTTGTACTAAACTTTTCTACACAGAAAGATGCCATTATACTACCGTATATAACTGCCCGTTTTAAATTTTCGAATGAGTAATCTCTATTCTTGTGAAGGTAGCCGGTAAATCCTCCGGCAAAAGCATCACCGGCACCGGTGGGGTCAAATATATTTTCCATTGGATATGCCGGAGCTGAGAAAATCATATTTTCACCAAACAGTAATGCACCATGTTCCCCTTTTTTAATTATTAAATATTGAGGACCCAAAGCAGAAATAATTTTTGCAGCTTTTATTAGGTTAGGTTCTTTTGATAATAATCGTGCTTCAGAATCATTTATAATCAGTACATTAACTTTTTTTAGAACTTCAAGTAATTCGGGATAAGATCGTTCTATCCAAAAATTCATTGTGTCGCAAACTATAAATTTGGGATTATCAAGCTGTTTAAGTACGTTTAATTGTAATTCGGGTGCAATGTTGCCAAGCACTATAAAACTATTTTTTCTATTCTTATCTGGAATAACTGGATTAAATTTTTCAAATACATTTAAGTGTGTGAATAATGAATCACGAACGTTTAGATCGTAATGATACTTACAGCCATATCTGAATGTTTTTGCTCCTTCAACAATCTGCAATCCATCTAAACCGATATTATGATTTTCAAGCATAGTGATATGTTCTTTACCAAAATCATCACCAACAATTCCAACAATATCTACTGGTCCGGTAAAATAAGAAGCAGCCAATGAAATGTAAGTTGTTGATCCGCCAAGTGCATTTTGAATTTTATCGAACGGTGTTTCGATATCATCTAACCCGATTGAACCTACTACAAGTAATCCCAAAATAACTCCATAAATTTTTAGTTAGTGTATGTTTAATATAATTAAAAGGGAATCAATTCTACATTAATCTGTTTTTATTTCGAGCAGAGATAATTCACTAGAATGGTTATAAAAATAATCTGTAATTATATCCACAGATTTTTTTTGTCCATCCCATGTAAGTAAATTTTTTGCTTCCTCTTTTTTTACCCATTTAAAATCCGAATGTTCTTCTGATAGTTTAACTGCAGAATTGGGATTCACAATTGCAGCAAAAACCGGAACTAAATGAATTTCATCTTTTTTTTGTGAGTAGAAAGAATTTACATTCGGTACTATCCAAAATAATTCAGGTATTAATGCGGTTTCTTCTTTTAATTCTCTTAGAGCGGCATTATAAGCTGTTTCATTGCTATTGATTGATCCGCTGACCATCTGCCACAACCCCGGGAAGATAAGATCATCATTAGATCTTTTTAAGAGTAGAAATTCAATTTCATCATTAATGATTCTGAATATGTGAACTTCTATTATTTTTGAAACTATATTCATTTATAGTCAGATAATTTTTTAAAATTTAATTAATAAAATTTCCATTAATTCAATATTAAAAATAAGCCCTTGCTTCAGCCCTCATTGTATGAATTGCTCTGCTCTTTCCTTGTAATCTACCATCATAATTAATTGAAGTTTGAAGATAGCCGGTAATTTTATAATCAAAAAATACTCTCCAAAAATAATTTTTTCCAATTACATTACCACGTGTAATTTCAAAAGGAATACTTACATTGTTTTCATTGGCTGTAAGTTCTGTACGTTCTACTTCAAATCTAATTCTGCCGTAATTGGCAATTGAATAATTTGTGCGCAATGTAACAGAATTATAATCAATAATAATGGGTTTATCTGGATAGGAATCTTCACTTCTGCTGATATTTATTTTTAATCCGGTTTCAACATTCCTGATTGGTCTATATGTAAAATCAGTTACAATTTCATTTTTATTAACCTGGCGTGTTCGGCTGGTTGTTGGCGGAGAAATCATGTTATCAACCTGATTACTTATATCAGTTTGATTACTGACCTCAGCAATCATTTTGAAACGGATACGTATCCCGTTTTCACGGAAGTAACCTTTTTCTAAACCTCCGGCATATTGATTAAGATTTTTCCTTTCTAAATATCTGAGCCGTATAGAGAAATCCGAACTGTTCTGAAAAATGAAAATATCTTGTTGAAAAAATTGAATTCCTCTAATAGTAGTAGAATCATTCATGAATTTTTCAAAATTCAATAAATAGATCTGTTTTGTATCTGTAATATTGCTGATTTCTTCAACTCTAAAAGAAGTTTCAGTATTAATTGCCTTTAATGTATTTTGAATTAAGTTATTACCATTAATAATTTTATTAAAACTTAATTTAAATCTTGAGTTTACTTTTAAATCAATAACCGGGAATAATTGATCGGTTGGTGTTGTTACTATAATAAATTCACCATCGTAAAGACTCAGCTGGAATTCATTTTCTTCATTTAAACCGTTATTATTTAGGTCACCCAAATAGATATAATTACCGGAACCTTTTGGCACTTTTAAAAAAACTTTTTCGAGCCGTGCATTTTGTTCGGTTGATGCCTGGTAATAAACATCACCAGTAATAAAATTATTCCAGAAATTAAATCTTGTTTGCGAAAGGACTAACACAGTAGAGTTATCACCAATTCCCTTGATTTTAAATTCATCTGTTATTTTTTTATCCCTTAGTGATAAACTTAAGATTGTAGAAATTTCTTTTAACCCTTTGAGATTTAATGATAACTGCTTTGTATATGATTTTGACTGCAGAATTAATTCATTATTCAGAGGAAAATATTCTTCTCTGAACGAATAACTTGCTTTTATATCAAGAATGTTATTGAGATTATATTCTAAAAATGGAGACGTTTGGAAGTATTTCAAACTAGTATTATGAAGTGAATCCAATACGGAATCATTTTTCTTTTCATACAAATAATCAAATCCTGGCTTTAAATTATCAAACCGATAGGAAATGTTACCATTCTGTTTATTCCATTCAGATTTGATATTACCATTTAAGGTTTTAACATAATCTATTATGTAGTCTAAATGATAACTATTCTCCTTTTCGATTTTCATATTTGAATAGAATCTATCAGACGAAAAATTCTCACCTTGCTTCAAATAGCCGTATTGATTTGTAAAGGAAATAAAATCTGAAGGGATTAAATTTAATTTTATCTCTCTAAGTGTCTGATCGTTATTAGTAGCATTGGATAAATTATAATACCTATTGAATTCAACATTATCAAATCTATCTAAGGAAGAGTATTTTTTTTGAATATATCTATCTTTTAGACTCACTCCAATCTTTCCGAAATTTATATTCACGATTTTTACTTCGCGTGGTTCAATTTCCAACATTAAGCTTCTTGCATAACCAAAATTATCAGAGTCATCATAATTCGAAAATAGGTTTTTGTCCCAATCACTCAATGATAATTCCGCTTTAAGATTGATTCCTTCTGTAATTACAGACTTGAAAAAGAAATTACTAATTTGTTTTAATTCCGGCATAGGTAAATATATAAGCGGTGCATATGAACCATTATTAATTCCGACAAATCTATAATTGCCTAAACTCTCTTTTATATAATCGCCTTTACCAAAACCAACAAAACTAAACGTAACATTGAAAATTGCATTAATGTTCTCAGGATTGTATCGATAGAAAGTAAATTGATTATTACTAATTAATGTATCAACTTTTATATAATTACCGTGAATGAATCCGAGTGAATCCGGAAGTGCCGATGACACACCAGAACGTACTGCTTTTGTTCTATCATCACCTGAATTCTCGATTAATAATTTATCTGTTTCACTAAAACTAAAATCAATTGGATTATTTTGATCATCACCTTCTCTGAAATAACTAAACCCAAAATTGAAATGTTCATCAAATAATTTGGTTGAATAATCCACGCCATAAAAATTTCTTTTAAAATTTTGATCTGAGTATTCAAAATCTACAGTAATCCGGCTGGCGGATGTTATCATTCTTTTGGGTGTAAATGTGATCTCAGAATTGGAATAATCAATTACATAATCATTATTCTCGCCACGTTTCATCTGTTCGCCATCAAGAAAAACTTTTTCGCTTCCGGCAATAATTATAACTTGTTTTTCTCCATTTAATCCAAATAATCTATATGGACCTTGATTTCCATCCATTCCCATAAAAAATTGAGAATTATATTTTCCGCGAGAACCAGCAACAGCTATAATTCCTTTATTGTTATCAATATTAAATTCACCTTTCGATCCTTGAAGTTTTCTCGTTAACCGGGCAAATTCTGACTGCTGAATATTCAATTCGTAATCTCCAAAAGTACCAACCGCATTCTTATGTTTTAATTCTATAAAAACTTTATCTATTTCTTCCAAAGTTTCAGTATTCCCTTCAGGTTGAATCGGAGTATTTTCATCTGATAGTGCTGCGACTAATTCAATGTCATCAGAAAGTTTGCCGGATAGTTGTAAACGTAATCCGCTATTTATTTGTAGGTCGCTGTTTGTTCCCACTGTAAAACCTCTTATCAATGCACCGCTTTTTTGAATACTCTTTCCAAAAAATGATTCAGTGGTTAACGGTTGGTCTTCATTTTTGATGAATCGTAATGTATCCAACAATTTTTCATCATAACGGATAACGATATTTCTTCGTTTATATATTTTGTTCAGATCAATTTTAATGCTTTCATAACTTATTCTAATAGTATCGTTATCCTTTACGGTTACACTTGGGTTAAGGTTAAAATATCCTCTTTCATAGTTTATTATATAATCAGAACGATCTAATTGCTGATGATTTAAAAATAATTTTTCACTAAAAGGAATGATATTTAAGGAATTGATTTTATAAATATTGAACTGATTAACCGGGAATGATTCATTTAATGAGACTTTCTGGTTTAATTCTTGAGCTGAAATTCGAGTGATAAATAATAATAATATTAGCAATAACGGCAATTTTAGATAGATTCTTTTCAACTATTAGCTATTCTTTAATTCTGTAAAATAAATCTATACCTAAACTGCCTTTCTTTCAAGTTGATAATTAAACTATATTGATGTGGCTAAAGCCGGTATTTTGCTGCTTTGTTTATCAGTCCGCTAAAGCGGACTGTAACTTAATAATCAATAGTATATTTAATAATTACGAAGTTTGTTTTTCTCCAATTATGGTATTTATTTTTACTAATAATTCATGAGGGTGAATCGGTTTTGCTACAAATAAATCTGCACCGGCAATCATTGCATTTTGTTTATCAACACTTTTAACGTGAGCTGTTACACAAATGATTGGTATTTTAGAATACTTAGGATCATTTTTTAGTTTTTTTATTATATCTAATCCCGAGACTTCATCTGATAATGCTATGTCCATTAAAATGCAGTCATATTTCTTTAAGTTTATAAGTTCAAAAAATTCATTACTTTTACTGCATAAATCCACTTCATAATATTTTTTGAAAAATAAATTGTAAAATTTTATTGTTTCTGGATCATCTTCTACAATAAATAGTTTTTTTTTGGTTTCCATAATTACACCTCATTAAATACTACTGTAAATTTTGAACCAGCACCTTTTTTTGTTTCAATAGTAATGTAAGCATTATTAATATCGCAATACCTTTTAACAAGCGCTAATCCCAGACCATTCCCTTCGTACAATCTTGAGTAACCATGCTCTTCTTGCGAAAAGGGTTCAAATATTCTAGTTAAGTATTCTTCACTTATTCCAATGCCAGTATCAGCAACAGCTACCTCTAATTTATTATCTTTATTTCTACTTACAGTTACTTCAACTTTTCCTTTATCTGTGTATTTGATAGCGTTATCAATTAAGTTTGCAAATATTTGAATAACACTGTATTCATCTGCTTTTAACTTCATGTCTTTAGCTTTGTATTGATAAAGAAATCTTAAACCTTTAGACTTTGCCTTATTTTGATATTCATTAATTAAACGATCTATAACATCATTCTGAATGTCGATAATTTTATAAAATGGTTCGTAAGTTCCGGTATGAAGTTCAGACATATTTAGAATCATATCAATTGTTCGTATAATTCTGCTGCTTGAAAATTCAACACTATCAAACATTTTATATAAATCAGGATCAATTTTACCTTCAACTTCATCCTTTAATAAATTATTGAAACTCAGTATTACATTTATAGGTGTTCTAATTTCATGAGACATTTGAGCAAGAAATTCCGTTTTGAGTTGATCTGCTTTTTCTGCTTTTTCTTTAGCTTTGATCAATTCTTCATGTTGTTTTTTACGATCAGTTATATCACGAATAATTGCAGAGTAAAATAGTCCTTCAGAAGTTTCCCAAGAAGCTAATGATAACTCAATCGGGAATTCAGAACTGTCCTTTCTTAATCCTACCATTTCCACAGTTTTTCCAATAGTATTTGGAATTTTTGTTTTAGCGAATCTTTCCATACCTAAATGGTGCGCTTCCCTATATCTTTTAGGAATAATTACATCAAGAGGTTTAGTCAATATCTCATTTATATTATAGCCAAAAATTCTTACAGCACTTTGATTCCAATAAACAATAAGCCCCTTCGCATTTGCAACTATAATTGCATCATTAGCAGTTTTAGAAATTGATCTGAACCGGTTTTCGTTTTCAATTAATTTTAATTCCGATTTTTTACGTTCGGTAATATCTCTTCCTATACCAAGCAAACCAACAATATTTCCTTTTTCATTACGTAGTGGTAACTTTGAAGTTAAGAGCCAACGTCTATTTCCGCTTTTATCTACAAAAGATTCTTCTTTGTTAAATATGGCTCTACCGGTGTTTATAATTTTTTTATCATCTTCAATAAATTTATCAGCATTTTCTTTAGGGAAAAAGTCATAATCAGTTTTTCCTATAACTTCTTCTTCCCTAAGTGCGCCCATATTTTCTAAATCAGCTTTATTAGATAATGTTTTACGGAAATTGATATCTTTAGCATAAATCGCATCAGGTAGATTATCTATTATAGCCCTTAATAAAATTCGATCAGCTTGAATAGTTTCTTCAGCCTTTTTCCTATCCGTGATATCAGTAAACATTCCATAAGAACCGATGAATTTCCCATTCTTATCTATCATAGGAGTAGCTGAGACTAAAGTCCAAATAATAGATTTATCTTTCCTCACAAGTTTTCTTTCATAAATATCGGTCTTACCCATTTTTCTATCTAATATCTTGATCGAATTTTCATCCTTTTCTTCAGGAATAATAAGTTCAGAGAAATTCATATGTAGTAATTCATCAATTGTATAGCCGAGCATATCAGCAATACGAGGATTTGCTAAAGTTATATCTTCGTTTTCATCAGCTGCTAAAATACCTTCATAAGTAGTTTCAAATAAATTCCGGAAGCGTTCTTCACTTTCTTTAAGAGCATCTTCAATTTTTCTCCTCTCAGTAACATCTCTTGCTATAACATAAAATCCTTTTACTTCATCATTCTCAATAATCAACCGCGCATTTTGATTAAACCATTTAACTTCACCCGCTTTTGTTTTGAAAGGATATTCAGTTGATGTTGATTCAATTCTTTTTACAAATTGTTTGAGATAATTGAAAGTAACACGTTTTCGATAAGTTGGTTCTACAAGATCTGAGTATTTGAGTTTTAATAATTCATCAAATGAAAATCCTGAAGCTTTAATACCAGCCGGATTGACATAAGTAAAATATCCATTGATATCAATCGTAAAAACTATTTCAACTGCTTCTTCTACTACTGAACGGAATTTCTTTTCAGATTCCACCAAAGCTTCAATTGCTTTCTTTTTATCAGTTATATCCTCTACTGTTCCATCATAATATAATATATTCCCATTTTCATCTTTAATTGCTTTTGCACTTTCATGTACATAAATAAAAGTTCCGTCTTTCTTCTTCCATTTTGATTCAAGTCCGTAAATAATACCATTTTTATTTATCAGTTCAATGAATTTATCTCTTGAATAATCCGGTTCATATCCATCTTTTTCAAGATTACGTGTTCTTAATTCATCAGATGAGTCAAATCCCAGCATTGTTACTAAAGCCGGATTTGCTAATATAATTTTGCCATCCGGAGTGGTTCGATATAAAGCAATAGTTGAATTTTCATAAAGACCTCTGAATCTTTCTTCACTTGCAAGTAATAGTTCTTCAGTTTGTTTACGTACGGTAATATCTTGAATTACAGCAAGAAAGACTTTTTCATTTTCAAATTCAAATAATTGGAGACGAACTTCAACCGGATAATCAGTACCATCTTTACGGCGGTGGACAGTTTCAAAATTTATTATTTCTTTTTCTTTGTTTAATAATGGAGCTATAAATTCAAGAAATTGATTATACTCAATATGCGGCTTTATATCGACCGGTGTAATAGTTTGGAGTTCATCTAAAGTGTAACCGATATTATTCAGTGCACCGTTGTTTGCATATCTAAATTTTAACGTTTCTGCATCAAAAATATATATTTCATTAACGCTTTTTTCGATTGTATTAAATAATAAATTTCTTTCTTTTTCTAATATTCTACGTAAATTCTCTTTTTCATAGGTGTCCAATGCAAAAGAAATATCGATACTAACTTCATTTAAGAGATTAATTTCTTTTTCACCAAAGAAATTAGGTTCGGAAGAATAGAGTACGAAAACTCCGATAGCATTATTTTTCAGATAAATTGGTGCAGCAGCAAGTGATTTGAAATTCCGTTTTAATGCGGCTTCTCTCCAGTAGTCACAATCAGGGTCAGTAGCAACATCATTATTCACAACAATCCGGTTTTCTTTAAATGCACGAGTACAAGGCATTAAATTTCTCATATCTTGCGGTGCATTCGCTAAATCATTTTCTATAAAACCACTATCTTCACCTTTCCATATATAAGGTTCAATTCTGTTTTTTACTGAATTAAATAATCCGATCCATGCTAATTTAAATTCTCCATACCTTATGGCATCAGAACATACTTCATCAAATAATTCATCTCGATTTTTTAAATGAACGATTGCTTGATTAGTTTGACTTAGCATTGCGTAAAGACGGTTCAAGTGACGTATTTCTTTTTCAGCTTTATATTGTTCAGTAATATCCCTTGCTGTTGAAAGCGCACCGGTAACATTTCCATTGCTATCTTTTAAAACACGGCACCACCAGGCTAGTAAACAGATTTTCCCATCTTTCCGTCTTTGCCAGCTTTCTACATAAATAATATTTTCATAACCATTAAAAAGCGGTTGTACCTGGGCATAAATATCTTGATCACCTTCAAAATAGTAATCAGC
>CAYXKL010000051.1:0-18368 GCA_964464825.1 uncultured Melioribacter sp.
CTTCAGCCATTTTCCATGATACATTTTTACATCTTGTGAGTTTGATTTGCTGACAAATTTTTGCTACGTGTGTATCAACCGGCATTATTAGTTTTGATTTCGGAATTTCATTCCACAAACCAAAGTCCAGTTCATCTTTCCTAACCATCCATCGTAAGAACAGATTCATTCTTTTGCATGCACTCCCTTTTTTCGGATCGGGGAACATAAATTTAATTCCGTGACTCGGTTTTGATTCATTAGATATTAATTCTGTGATATGCGCTGAAAAAAATGAAATTGTATCTTTTAATGAATTCTCTTTCTTATGATAATAAACGAGAAAAAGATATTCCAATGAATCGTATACTTTATAAATTTTATTCAATGCAATAAATAATTTTACAATATCACTTGATGAATAAAATCTATGATTGATGTTTTTAAATTTTATAGAATCATTTTTAACATTAAAATTAGCTACAAATTCATGCGGCTTGTAATTCATGGCAGAATGAATTTTTTCAAGTGTTGCAATTATCTGTTTTACATTTCCGTACGCAAAAATAGAAGAAAGAATTCCGGCAATTTCTATATCGTAGTAATTAGAGTATCTGTGTAAAAACTCTAATGGATCGGGTGAAATTTGAGATTTATCAAAGTAATTATAATGGTAATCAAGTTTCTGTTTTAGATTTTTATTAGTAATATCTTTCAAATCTGTTATTGATAATTATTTGTTCAATCTTATTATATCGATCATCTCATTCACAGCTTTTTCCAAACCGACAACAACTGCACGAGCAATGATTGCATGCCCAATACTCACTTCATCAATATCTTCTATTGCAACAAATTCTTTCATGTTGATATAGTTTAATCCGTGACCGGCATTAACGCCAAGACCAAGTTTCTTGGCATGCTTGGCTGCAACGCGAACACGTTCAAGTTCATCAAAAATATCATCTTCGCTAACTGCATTAGAATAGTGCCCGGTATGAATCTCAATAAAGTCTGCATTAATTTCAGCAGCAGCATCTATTTGATTTATATCTGGTTCGATAAACAATGAAACCGGTACTTCTACTTCATGCAATCTTTGAATAGCAAATTTTATTGGTTTTATGTTGTCGATTACATTGATACCGCCTTCGGTGGTTAATTCTTGTCTTCGTTCCGGGACAATAGTAGCAAGTTCAGGAAGTACATCGCAAGCAATATCTATTATTTCCGGAACTGCTGCCATTTCCATATCGAGTTTGGTTGTAACCAATTCTCGCAGAAGACGTAAATCACGTTCATTGATGTGTCTTCTATCTTCACGCAAATGAACCACTATTCCATCAACACCGTATTGTTCTGCCATTAATGCAAAAGTAACCGGATCGGGTAAAACCTCACCGCGTGCATTTCTTAAAGTTGCTATGTGGTCAACATTCAAACAAAAGCGCATGATTCACCTTTCAAAAAATTTATACAAACTTAATAATTGGGTCGAATATATTCGACCCCTACGATTTTAAATTTCAAACTTAATACCTTGTGCAAGCGGAAGTTTTGTTCCAAAGTTAATTGTGTTGGTTTGTCTGCGCATATATTGTTTCCATGCATCAGAACCGGATTCACGTCCGCCGCCGGTTTCTTTTTCACCTCCGAATGCACCTCCAATCTCTGCACCGGAAGTTCCAATATTCACATTTGCTATTCCGCAATCACTTCCCCAATGAGAAAGAAATGTTTCTGATTCTCTCATGTTATTTGTGAATATTGATGATGACAATCCTTGTACCACATCATTTTGAATATCAATTGCGTTTTGCACATCACCTTTGTATTTGATCAAATATAGAATCGGCGCAAAAGTTTCTTCTTGAACAATTTTAAATTTGTTATCAGCTTCTACAATTGCCGGTTTGACATAACAACCTGATTCGTATCCCGTGCCGGATAACACTTCTCCACCGAAAATAATTTTTCCGCCTTCTTGTTCAACTTGTTTAAGTGCATGCTTGAATTCCTCAACTGCTCCTTTATCTATCAAGGGACCGACGTGATTATTTTGATCTAACGGATTACCAATTTTCAAGCTTATATATGCTTTCAATAATGATTCTTTTACTTTCTCATAAATATCATCATTTACAATTAGTCTTCTTGTTGTTGTGCATCTTTGTCCGGCAGTGCCGACTGCACCAAATACAACAGCCGGAATTGTTAATTGCAGATCAGCATTTGGTGTAATGATGATAGCATTATTGCCGCCGAGTTCTAAAATTGTTTTACCAAAACGTTGAGCGATAATTCCGGCAGCACGTTTGCCAACAGCAGTTGAACCGGTAATTGAAACAAGCGGAACTTTTTTATCATGCAAGATTTTTTCACCAACTGTAGACCCTTTGCCGATAATTAAAGAGAACAAACCCTCCGGCAAATTATTCTCTTTGATGATATCAGCAATAATATTTTGTACTGCTATTGCACAAAGCGGAGTTTTAGATGATGGTTTCCACAAGTTCGAATCTCCGCATACAGTAGCAAGTGCAGAGTTCCAAGCCCAAACAGCAACCGGAAAATTGAATGCTGTTATTATTCCAACAACACCGAGCGGATGATATTGATCGTACATTCTATGGTTTTCGCGTTCACTTACCATAGTAAAACCGTAAAGCTGGCGTGAAAGTCCAACTGCAAAATCACAAATATCAATCATCTCCTGAACTTCACCCATACCCTCTTGTAAAGATTTTCCCATTTCATAAGAAACTAACATACCGAGCGGTTGTTTATATTCACGCAGTTTATTTCCAATTAGTCTAACAACTTCTCCGCGTTTTGGGGCTGGAACTGTTCTCCAATATTTATATGCTTCGTGCGCAGCTACTACAATTTCATCATAATCTTTTTCTGATGCTTGATAAACTTTTGCTATAAATTTTCCATCCACCGGTGATGAGATCTCTAGTACACCCTGATCTTTCGTTTTTAACCAATTCAATCCGGTAGATGCACCATAATTTTCTTCTTTAATTCCAAGTTGTTTTAAAAATTCCATTTTTTCCTCTTTTTTATTCTGATAACTTCTTTGTGAAATGTGATTGTAAAATATATTAAATGAATAAACCGTTAGATTTTATAAATTGTGATAAATTTAAGTTTTACTACTTTTTCCTTATAGACGTTACTGATCCAATAAAAGATTTTAATAAAATTAATTCGTGTTCAATATTTTGTTTAGTGATTGTACAATCAAATTGTATTATCTCTCCACTAAGATTCAATAAAATTATTTTATAATTAATAAAATTTTCTTTTTCACTTCTAAACTGATTAAAAGTTAAATTTGATTTTTTAAATGAACCGATTGAAAGTTTATCTTTCTGCAGTTTATTACTGAGAAGATTTTTGTAGAGATTTATTTTTATTTGAGCCGACATGCTTGTGTCAGGATATTCAATTTTGCCGATACTTAATAATGTATGAGTGGAATCGCTAAAAAATAAATATGTGGGTTGATATTGGAAATTTTTTGAATCATCAGTTCTGAAATTATTTTGTGTTTCTTTTTTCCTTGAAAGTTCAGCAGATTGAAATGTCCAGCCAATGGGCGGTTGGAAAGTAATTCCAAGATCTGTATCGATAATTTCTGAAGTTAATTTAGTCTTATCCAGTAAATAAAAATCAATTGCGTCATTATCATCAGAACTGCTGTTGCCACAGCTGATAACAATAATTGATAGAAATGTAAGGAATAATATTTGGCGAATTGAGTTCATAATAGAATTAGTTGTTTAAATAATTTCATTTAACATAAACCAAATTAAAAAATAAATTAGTATTTATTCTAAAAATCTTAAAATCAACCCACCAAACTTTTGATAGTAGATAAATAATGTATATTTTAAATAAGAAAATTTTAACAATTATGAAATTCATTGATTTCCATAGAATAACCGGCAGAAAGAATCTCCGTAACTACCTCGTATCGCGCTTCGAACAAGTGTTTTAATCCTATTGCAACTCCTATATTATTTTTTTATTAACATTTCATTGGAGGACTTTGCAATGTTCAACAATAAAAATACAGAAGTACTAGAAAGACCAAATAAAAATATTACAGCATCAAATGTTCATGATATATTAAAAAAAACGATGTTAGTTGATGGTTTTGATCTAGTGTTAGATTTAGAAAAAAGCTATGACCTGACTTTAGTGGATCAAAAAACCGGCAATAGATATCTTGACTTTTTTTCATTCTTCGCTTCATCACCAGTTGGATTAAATCATCCTAAAATTAATAATCCGGAATTCCGTGAAGAACTTGCAATTGCAGCAATGAATAAACCATCCAATTCTGATATATATACTGTTGAAATGGCAAAGTTTGTTGATACACTTTGCAGAATTGCAAAACCTGATTATTTCCAACATCTCTTTTTTGTAGATGGCGGTACTCTTGCTGTAGAGAATGGGTTGAAAGTAGCATTCGATTGGAAAGTTAAGAAGAATTTCTTGAAAGGATACAAAGTTGAAAAAGGTCATCAAGTAATTCACTTTAGAGAAGCTTTCCATGGCAGATCCGGGTATACTATGTCTTTAACAAATACTGACCCGGTAAAAATTGCACACTTTCCTAAATTCATTTGGCCAAGGATTGATAATCCCAAAATTAAATTCCCTATTGAAGAAAATATTAAGGATATAATAAAAGCAGAAAATTTAGCTATCGATCAAATTCATAATGCTATTAAAAGTATTCCTGATGATATAGCACTAATAATTATCGAACCGATTCAAGCAGAAGGTGGTGATAATTTTTTCAGAAAAGAATTTTTCGTTAAACTAAGAGAAATAGCTGATGAAAATGAAATTCTTTTAATGTTTGATGAAGTTCAAACTGGACTTGGAATGACCGGTAAAATGTGGGCTCATGAATATTTTGTAAAGCCGGATATAATGGCTTTCGGTAAAAAAGTTCAAACTTGCGGAATTATGGTAACTGACCGGATTGATGATATTGAAGATAATGTGTTTAAAAAATCTAGCAGAATAAATTCTACATGGGGTGGTAATCTTGTCGATATGGTTAGATCAAGAAAAAATCTTGAAATAATCGAAGAAGAAAATTTAGTAGAGAACGCAAAAAATGTCGGCGAATATTTGTTAAATAATTTAAAGGAAATTGAAAAAGATTTTCCGAACCTAGTTTCTCAGGCTCGTGGACTTGGATTGATGTGCTCATTTGATATGCCAAATCCGGAGATTAGAAAAAAATTCCTAAGCGAACTTTATAAAAATAAGATGATAATGCTCGGTTGCGGAGTTAACACAATTAGATTTAGACCGCCACTTGTTATCAATAAAGAACAAGTTGATGCTGGATTAAATATTATCCGTGATGTTTTGATTAGTATGAATAATTAATCTTAAATTAAGGCTCCAATATGGAGCCTTTTTTATGAATGCACACGGGAAAATTTTTGTTGTAGCCACACCCATTGGGAACCTATCCGATATAACACTACGTGCAATTGAAACACTTAAACAAGTTGATTTTATAGTTTGTGAAGATACACGTGTTACCAAAGTTTTGTTAGACCATTACGAAATTCACAAACCATTTTTTGTAATCAATGCTCAGAATGAGTCGAAGAAAATTCCGGAGTTAAGAGATAAAATTGAGAGCGGACTTAATTGCGCACTTGTATCTGATGCCGGAACACCATCCATTTCTGATCCCGGGACTAGATTGGTTAATGCCGCAATTAAAAGTGGAATTGAAGTAATTGGTATTCCTGGTCCAAGTGCTGTAACACTTGCATTAAGCATAAGCGGATTGCCAACCGATGCATTTGTATTCGAAGGATTTTTACCGCAGAAAAAAGGAAGACAAAAAAAATTACTTGAACTTTCAAAAGAAGAAAGAACTATCGTTTTGTATGAATCAACCTATCGAATAAAAAAACTGCTCGAAGAGTTGAATGAATATTTTCCAAACCGACAAATAGCAGTCTGCCGCGAACTCACAAAAAAGTTTGAAGAAATATGGAGAGGAACTACAGGTGAAATCCTAAAAGAAATCGACAATAAAATTATTAAAGGTGAGTTCGTTGTTGTTATTGCTCCCAATGATTTCAAAATGTAGATGCCCCATATTGTTTTTAAAAATATTGCCTATTCAGCATCATATTGTATAAGCGAATGCACCTCATAATTCTTTAATTTATCCCGACCATTAAGGAAATTAAGCTCAATCAAAAATGTTATTTGAGCAACTTTTCCACCCAACTTCTCAACCAATTTAACAGCAGCTTCCATTGTTCCGCCGGTTGCTAATAAATCATCGTGGAGCAAGACAATATCACCCGGCATAATAGCATCTTTGTGGATTTCTATAGAATCCGTTCCGTACTCAAGTGAATATGATTCTGAGATAGTCTCTGCTGGTAATTTTCCGGGTTTGCGGATTGGTACAAAGCCAGCATTTAATTTACGTGCTAACAATCCACCTAGGATAAATCCACGAGATTCAATTCCAGCTACTTTTGTTATCTTCTTATATTTAGCAAGGTTAAACAATTCTTCTTCAGCTATTGAAAGCGCTATGGAATCTTTTAAAAGTGTGGTAATATCTTTGAATATAATTCCTTTCTTAGGAAAATCTGGAACATCTCTTATCTTATCTTTTAAGTTCATTTTCACCTCTAATTTTCAATTGACTGATAAGCTTTTAATTCATGAAGATATTTTAACAAAATTTCTTCTATTGGAGCATACTCAAGTTGTTTGTATAGTTCTAAACGAATTTCTTTTGAGTTAGGCAATCCTTTCAAATATCCGGCATAATATTTTCTAAATGGGATTATGGCAGCGCGTGCATCTTTAATCTCAAGTGAATAACGTAAATGTTTTAAAGTAGTATATATTCTTTCTTCTACCATTACATCAGTTAAATTTTTACCAGACAGTAATTCTTTAGCTTCGTTGAATATCCATGGATGCTCAATTGCACCGCGAGCTATCATTACTCCGTCAGCATTTGTTTCTTCAAAAGCTTTCTTAACATCATAAGCAGTAAACACTCCCCCATTCAAAGCTACCGGAATATTAACAACTTCTTTCACTTTGTTAATCCAAGACCAATCAGCTTCGCCACTATGTCCTTGAACTTTTGTTCTGCAATGCAGAGTAAGTGCAGAAGCACCAGCATCTTCAATTCTTTTTGCAACATCCAAAATATTGATAGAGTTTGAATCCCATCCAATTCTTGTTTTTACAGAAACCGGAATAGATACAGCTTTAACAATACTTTCAACCATATTTTGCATATAACATGGATCTTTGAGTAAACCGGCACCGGCACCACGACTAGCAATTTTTTTAACCCAACAGCCAGCGTTTATATCGATAATATCAGGATTCTTTTGTTCAGATATTTTTGCTGCTTCAATCATCGGCTCTAAATTACCACCATAAATTTGAATTCCAACCGGACGTTCTTCTTCAGTAATTTCAAGTTTTCGTTCCGTCTTTTTATTTGAACGTATCAATCCATCTGAGTTTACAAATTCGGTATAAACAATATCAGCACCAAGTTCTTTGCAAATTCTTCTAAATGCAATATCTGTAACATCTTCCATCGGAGCGAGGAGAAGTGCATTCTTAATCTCTATTTTACCAATTTTAAACATTTTCTTGTTTTGCAAATTTTTCTGATCTCATAAAATAGAAACAAGCAATCAATGCAATTAAAGTGAAAAAAGCGCCGGTCAAGAAAGGAAATTGATATCCTAGAACTTCAAATGAAAATCCGCCCCACAATGGACCAAGCACACGGGCTAACGCAGAAACCGATTGACTGAATCCTAACACAGCACCTTGCTGATTTTCAGGTGAAAGTTTTGAGATCATACTAGGAATAATCGGTTGAAGAATTCCTGAACCAATTGATAACACGGAAATTACTAAAGCTACTCCCAAAAAATTTCCTCCATAAGGCAGTAAACCTAATCCAGCGGTCATAAAAATAATACCAAATATTACTATAAAAAAGTCGCTAAATTTTTGAGATAAAATTCTAATAAATAGAGCTTGTACAATTACTCCGACCATTCCGCTTATTCCAAAAAGGATTCCATTTTGCTGATCACTAAAACCATAAAATTTATATCCAAGTATAGCAAAGGTTCCATAGATATTAGCAAAAGAAAATATAATTAAGAAAAAAAGAAATATTAAAAAGCTTAGCTGCGGATTAGCAAATATCTTTTTAGCAAAACTCAGATCGAAAATTTTTATCTCTATTTTATTTTCGTTTTTCTCTTTAATTGATTCCGGAAGATTAAAAAATGCAAATGCAAAAGCTGAAAAAGTAAAAAATGCACTCCCTATTCCCGCAATATGATAACCATATTTTGATAGCAGTGCACCAATCACTGGACCAAATACAAATCCCAATCCAAATGCAGCGCCAATCAAACCCATCCCTTTAGAACGTTCTTCTTTCGATGTTATATCAGCAATATATGCTTGAGCAACACCAATATTACTTCCTCCTAATCCAGCTAACATTCTTGAGAACAAGAGAACACCAAACGATTCTGCAAATGCAAAAATTATATAAGAAATTGCTGTAAGAACTTGAGTTGCTAGAATTATCGGCCGTCTTCCAACTTTATCAGATAATTTACCGAGCATCGGGTTGAAAATAAATTGCATTAGCGAGAAGACGGCAACAATTAGCCCTATACCAAAATCTGAGATACCTAAATCTTTGCTAGCAAATGTCGGCAGTATTGGTATTAAAATTCCAAAACCCATCAGGTCTATAAAAATTGTAATAAATATTACTGATAACGATGCTCTATTTTTCATTTAGACTTAATGATAAGAATGTGCAAAAATATGAAATTGGGATGAATATTAAGATAGAGAATTAGTTTTATTTTAATAACTGATATTTTATGTGAACATCATTAAAACTTTGTATTAATTTTGATTTATTATCTGTTGAAAAATAATCGGGTAATTTGTGTAGTGAGGTATCGGATGGAATAATTACAAATTCATTTTTAATCCCGGTGTTGCCTTTAAATACCCATGTTGGAATTATTGAAGATTGACTAATCCAAATAGAATCATTTTGATTTTTTGTTACTTCAATATTAAGAATAATTCCGGAATCAGAATATCTCCATCTTTGGTTTGAAATAAAATTCCCTAATGAATACGCAACAATCCCTTTTCTAATATTTCCATTTCTCTTTTCATAATATTGAATCGGTTGCAAAACATGAGGATGACTCGCAATAATAATATCAGCGCCGTATGAAAATGTTTTTTCTACAATTGATTTTTGAAAACTTGAAGGTCTTTGTGAATACTCATCTCCAAAATGGAAATACACTATGTTCAAATCGGTATCAAAATTGTTCAAAGCAGTTAGATCATTTTTTATCAAATTAGTATCAATCAAATTGACTGCAAAATGGTAATCTTTTGGTAAATAATTTCCGTTCAAACCATATGAGTATGATGTAATTCCAATTCGAATTCCTTTTATATCAAAAATCAAAACTGAATCACGATTCTTCTGAGATTTATATGTACCAATCTGAATTAAATTGTACTTTTTTATTTGGTCAATAGTATTAAATACACCTTTAATTCCTCTATCAAGACTATGATTATTGGATGTAAATAAAATATCAAATCCTGAGTCTGATAATGCTTCTAATAATTCTTCTGGTGAATTAAATAGTGGATAACCGGTAAATTTGGAATTACTAGCACCAATAACAGTTTCCAAATTACAAAAAGTTAAATCAGATGCAGACAAATATTTTTTAACTTCTCTAAAAACCGGTTTGAAATCAAAACTATCTTTATCCACTCTCGCATAGTCTATTTGTGGAGTATGGCACATAATATCTCCAACAAATGAAAGAATAATTTTTTTAGTACTTGTAGAATCTAAAGAATTAACATTTGAATTATTAGAGATATTGTAACTGCATAAAAGCAGCAATAAAGTGATGGGTACAAAAAGTAGAATTTTATTTTTCATAGATATAAAAAAAGCTGGATCAATAATTTTTTGATCCAGCTTTAAAAAAGTTAATTAAAAATTAACTACCTTTTTCGTTCTTTCTTTGAGTTTTTACGTCTTGTACTTCATTACGAATTTCTTGGGCTAATCTTTTCAATTCGCTGAGACCCTTTCTTAAACGAGTGCCGGCAGCAGATTGCCCTTTTTCATAAAATTTAATAACATCACCTTCCAGAGTTTTTACAAACTCAATTAGGTTATGATATTTTTGCATGAGTACCTCCTTATAATGGTGTTTTACTTAGTTAATTATCAATTACATTTTCGAGTATAATTTCTGATATATCCTTAACTATAACATTATCAGTTTTTTCTAAAGATTTCAAACCGTCATTCATCATAGTCATACAGAATGGGCATGCTGAAGAAATTACATTTGAATTTGTTTTTAATGCCTCTTCTGTTCTATTTATGTTGATTCGTGTACCTTCATTTTCCTCTAAAAACATTCTTCCTCCACCGGCACCACAACAAAATCCTTTATCACGATTTCTTTCCATTTCAATTAATTCTAATCCATTTATCATTTTCAAAGATTCACGCGGAGAATCATAGATATCATTATAACGTCCTAAATAACAAGAATCATGATATGTTACTTTTGAATTTATATTTTCTTTCTTTATTCTAAGACTTCCATCAATTATAAGTTTTTGAATCAATTCAGTATGATGAAGAACTTCAAAATTACCGCCGAATTGAGGGAATTCATTTTTCAATGAATTATAACAATGCGGACAACCGGTAACAATTTTTTTAACTTTATAATTATTTAATGTTTCAACATTTTCTTGCATTAAAGATTGAGCTAAATATTCATTCCCCAACCTTCTAGCAGTATCCCCGTTGCATTTTTCTTCTATTCCAAGGATTCTGAAATCAATATTAGCAATTTGCATCAATTTTGCAATTGTTTTAGTTACTTTTTGATATCTGGCATCAAAAGATCCGGCACACCCTACCCAGAAAAGATACTCTCCATTTGGGTCCTCTGCCAAGGTTTTTATACCCATTCCCTCTGCCCAATTAGCTCTATCTTGCCAATTAAAAGCCCAAGGAGTAAAATTTGTCTCAATATTCTTAAAAACTGCGTTTAATTCAGGGGGAAATTGCGATTCCATTAATACCAAATTTCGTCGCATATCAATAATAGAATCTAAATGTTCTATAGTAACCGGACATTCATAAACACAAGCCATACAAGTTGTACAAGCCCAAAGTTCATCATCTGTAATATAATTATGAACTAAAGATTTCTGCATTATTTCATTATCATCCGGGGTTTTTGCCAATATTAAAGGTGCTTTTTCTTCAGTTCGATGTCTGATCTTAACTATAATCTCTCTTGGCGATAATTTTTTTCCAGTTGTTGCAGCTGGACAAGAAGCTGTACAGCGTCCACATTCCGTGCAAGCAAATCCATCTAAAATCTGTTTCCATGACAAATGTTCAAAATCTGCTGCACCATATTGAGTTACATTCTCATCCTCTAAGTTTATTTTTTTGAGTGCGTACTTATGGTCACCAATCTTTGAGAAATAAACGTTAGGAATAGAAGTGATTACGTGGAAATGTTTGGAGTATGGAAGAAAATTCATAAATGTAAATACAATCAATATGTGCATCCACCAAAATATTTCATATAAAAATATGAATTGATAATTTGCATCGGGGCTAGAAAAAATAAAACTGCTAATAAATGCACTTATCGGTCTAAATTCATTTTCGCCAAGTACAAAATTATTAAGTGCTATATGAACAATATTTTGACCTAACATGGAAACAACTACACCTAATATCATTAATAAAATCAATGCAGCATCAAAATTCCCTTTTTTCCCAATTTCAAGTCTGGCTACCTTTAAAACAAATCTGCGGTGCAGAGCCCAAAGAACAGCTATAATTACAAATAATCCGAAGATATCTTGTGTAAAAGTTATTAATGAAAAGAATGGACCTAAAAATTCCAAACTAAATGGAGTGTAAAATCCTTGAATGATAGATTCTATGACAGCGAATAGAAAAAGGATGAATCCCCAGAAAATTAGAAAATGAATTATACCGGCTATAGGATCTCTTAATAGTTTTGATTGAGCAAATGCAATCTTCAATACATTTTTAACTCTGGTCGGAATATCATTAAATCGATTTTCTTTATGTCCAAGTTTTAAATAAGAAATTATTCTACGAAGATTATAGAATAATAACCCAAATGCTGCTACAAAAAAAACTATAAAGAGTAGATTCTTAATTGTCATTAAAAATTCTTTCTCTTACGGAAGAGTTGGATACTTTTTGGCAAATGCTTTATAAATACTTACTGATGCCGATATTTTAATTACATCCCAAATAGAAAAAATTAAAGCACCTGAAAAAAGTGCATTTGAAAAATTACCACCCATAAAAATTGCAAGAAATGCTGAGCCAGATAACAGAATTAAGAAAGAACTTACAACCATAGCTAAAATAATATTAAATGTAGTTCTTTTATTTTCGATTATAAATCCAGTTACAAAAGCTGCTATAGGAAATGCTAACAAATAACCGCCAGTTGGTCCGAAAAGTCTTGCGAAACCGAAACTAAATTCAGCAAATACCGGCAAACCCAACGCACCGGTCAATATGTAAATTATCTGGGCTAGCGCACCATTTCTCGATCCGAGAAAAGCTCCGGAAAGTAATACAATCATTGTTTGCAATGTAAAGGGAACTGGTTGTACCGGTACAGCAACTTGTGCCGCTAAAAATGTTAAAAATGAAAATGATACAATCCAGAATAATTGCGAACTTCTAAGTTTACTTAATATTTCAATCAAAAAATTTGACTTAACATTTTCTTTCAAAGACATAATTTCCTCTTAATTTTAATTTAAATTACTAATAAAAAAATCCGTTGTTTTATTTAACAATCTATCAAATTTTGGATTAGATTGTTGAAAAGGATGCACTATATCAAAAGTGTGCCCTGTTCCGTAAATTTTGTATAATTCTGTAAGAGATTTATCAGCCCATTCGTATAATTGTTCTGCTTCACTTATAGGCACAACTAAGTCTTGGTCACTATGAGCAATTAATAATGGGACTTTTAATTTTTTTATTGAGTTTTCAATATTTAATGAACCATCAATATTTTGTTCGATATCATTAAGCAAATCAACATTCAATTTCATTATTTGTTTTGTACGTGTATTCATAACATCAAAAGAACCGTTTTTGCGCCACATTTCTTTTTGTCTTTTCGAGTAACGGTCTAAATTAGCAATAGATGACCACAAAGCAATAGCAAAAATATCATTTCTTCTTGATGAAGTTAACAGAGAAATTGCACCCCCTCTACTATGCCCTAACAGTCCTATTTTTCCGCTACTCCCTATTCCAAAAAAATTATCTCGTACAGCATCAACTATTTCGGATAATTCTCTAATTTCTCTTGAAAATGTATTTTTTGCAAACTTATCTAATTCTGTAAATTCTAAAAAATTATTGCCAATTCCGTTATGCGAAAAATTAAACAATATAGAATTAAAACCCTTTTTCGCTAAAAAATCACCTATATATGGTCCAAATCCCCAATCTTTAAATCCCTTGAAACCATGAACAAAAATAATAGAATTACCCGAAAATAAATTTTCGTAATAATGAGTTGTGATGTGTAATTTTTCTCCATCAGATGCAGTAAAAGTGAAATTTTTCATCATACATTGCGAAATATGGTTATTAGGTGTTCTAAAGTCAAGAATTTTTCAATAAGATTTTTAAAGATGCCTATTTTGTTAATTTATTTTGTAGTATTATAACAATTTATAGATACAATTTAATTTTGCTGACTAATTAGTTATTTTTAAAATGATAACAAGATTGCAGATCATATGGAGTTCCAAAATCCACAATTTTTCTCTTTAATAAATTGATTGAATAAATTATGTTTATTAATGAATTTATTATAGCTGTAAAATCAATATTTTATTAACTAATAATAAAACTAATATCTCAATGAATAAGATATTAATTATCCCTTCTATTGATATTCAAAATGGAAAAACTGTACGTGTTGTTCAGGGAATACCTGAATTGAACTGTGAAGAATATGGCAGTGACCCAGTAGAAATGGCTATGATCTGGCGTGCAGAAAATGCAAAATGTATACATGTGGTTGATTTTGATGCATCACACGAACATTCTAAAACCAATTTTGAGACTATTAAAAAAATTTGCGATGCAGTAATAATTCCAGTTGAATTAGGAGGTGGAATTAGAACTTACGATGATGCAAAAGAAGCATTTGAACTTGGTGTTGCAAGGGTAGTAATTGGTACTTTAGCATTTGAAAAACCGAGAGAGTTTATAAAAATTCTTGATGAATTTACACCCAACAAAGTTGTTGCCGCTATTGATGTTGTTAATGATGAAGTGGTTACAAGAGGAAGAAAACAACGTACTCATTTAAGAGCAATTGATTATGCAAAATTTCTAATTTCTGTTGGAGCTGAAAGAATTATTGTAACTGATGTAACTAAAAATGGAATGATGACCGGACCAAATATAGAATTATCTAAACAAATTGCTCAAGTTACAGAGAAAAAGATTACTCATTCAGGTGGTATTGGCGGCTATGAAGATCTGATGAAATTACAAAAAGAAGCTGGTGACGTTATTGACTCGGTAATTATTGGACGGGCACTTTATGAAAATAAATTTTCTTGTCAAAAAATTTGGCGCGTTGCTGAATCAGGTATATTTAATTGAGAGGACATTATGGAAAATTATAATTCTAATATATCTAAGAGCAGTTTTTGGGCTAATCTTTTCAAGACACCCACAAAACGTGATGAGCTTGAAGATGTACTTTTAAGTATGCTTCCTTTCAAAAATATTGAGCCTAAATATTTGAAAATGTTAATAAAATTAGTACACAACAGACAATATGCTGCTAATGAATACGTCTTTTATCAAAATGATCCGGGTATTGGTTTATACATAATTATTAAAGGTGAAATTTTAATAACACAAGAAACTGAAGATGGTGAAAGATTTGATTTAACTACACTAGGGAGAGGTGATTTTTTTGGAGAGCTTGCTCTTCTTGATGAAGAAAGGAGATCAGCTTCTGCAATTGCTATGAAAGATTCACAACTTGCTGTAATTTTCAAACCAGATCTAGATGAATTTGTTGAAACTCATCCCAAAGAAGGGATTAAAATTTTACAAGGTATATCCCAAATTATTGCAACTCGATTAAGAAATTTAAATCAGGATTACTTTGCTTTGTACAACAGAACCAGAACAAAGTGAGGAGGACAAAATGAACTTCATTAAGAAAATATTGGTGCCTATCGATTTTTCAGATTATTCAAAAAACGCATTAAAATATGCCGTTCAGTTTTCTAAAAACTTTAGCGCAAAAATCTATTTAGTTTATGTTGTAGAACCCGTCATTTATCCAGCTGATTTTAGTATGGGACAAGTTGCTATTCCTTCAATGGATATTGATCTGCATGAACGTGCTGAGGAAGAATTAAAAAATCTTGCACAAAATTTTATTAGTGCTGATATAGAAGTAGAGACATTAATTAAAAGCGGTAAACCTTTTGTAGAGATTAATGAAACTGCTAGAGAAAAAGATGTTGACTTGATTATTATTGCTACTCACGGTCATTCAGGTGTAGAACATATTTTATTTGGAAGTACTGCTGAAAAAGTAGTTAGAAAAGCACCTTGTCCGGTTTTAACTCTACGCGAGCCAATTAAGGGATTTCAATTCAACGGAAATAAATAAATCCGTAACTGGATGGTAAATAATAAATTACAAAAAATTTTATCGGATAAAACTTCTGGCAGTACAGAACTGCTTATTGAACTTCACAATCACTTAAAAGATGAACGAAGAGTATTACAGCTGTTCCCTGAAATTATTGATATAGTAAAAAAACAGCTCTCTTCTTTTCATTCTATACAAACATATCTTGATGAGATGAAATCTTATCTTAACAAAGAAAAAAATCTTGATGTTTTTTTTATTAAGTATGATAATAAATTGCAAGATCCTTTCACAAATTTGTTTGAGAAATCTAAGAAATCACTCCATAATTTCAATCGAATTATTACAATTTCAAATAGTAAAACAGTTCTCGAAATTCTAACACGGCTGAATAAGTTGAATAAGAATTTAAACGTAATTGTATGTGAATCACGCCCAAAATTAGAAGGGAGAATTCTAGTTAAAAAATTACTTGAGAATAATATTCCAGTGGAATTAATTACCGAAGCAATGCTTTTCAATAAAGTCCGCCATTGTGATGCTGCATTAATAGGTGCAGATAAAATATTAAGTAATAATGATGTAATAAATAAAGTCGGTAGTTCCCTTCTTGCTCTTACATGTAAAAATTTCAATAAACCTTTTTTTGTTGTATCATTAACAAGTAAGGTGTCAAAATCAATCGGATTTGATCAAAAGAGAATGCCGCCAGATGAAATATGGCGGCATTCAAATAAAAAATTACTTATTGATAATTTCTATTTCGAAAAAATCGAAAAAAAATACATCACAAAAATTATTTTGGGTTAGCTGCTTCTAATTGTTTGATTGATTGATCAGCAATATTTGCAATATTTTCGTTCGGGTATTTCTTAATAACATTCTGCCATATTAACTTAGCTTTAGTGTTATTCCCTTTTGCAGCTTCAATAGCGCCCAGATTATAATCAGCCAAAAAATTATTCTTATCAATACTCAAAATTTTATTTGTATAGCTCTCCGCTTTATCGAAATCCCCATTATTATAATGTAAAAATGTAAGCTGCAGCAAAACATCTATTCTTTTACCATCAACAGCTAAAATTTTATTGTAAAGTGATATTGCTTCGGTAGGCTTATGAGCCATCGTTAGCATATCTGCATATTCTCTCATTTTAAGTGTATCACTTGGATTAGCATCATAAGCTTTTTTCAATTCGTTTAATCTCTTTATTGCAGATTCCGTAACATTATCTTTAGAAGGTGCTCCTTCATTCTGCAAACTTTTGTGAATATCATCTTCCGGCATTTTAGTCATACTTTTATCATTATTAGAATTATTAGTAGAAAAGAGAACTATTCCAACGATAAAGGCAATAAAAACAATTATATATATATAAAAAGGTTTGAATTTCATTATATCTCCAAATTTTAGTTAGCAAACTTAATAATTTTTTAAGACATAGCTATTCTTTATAAGAATTTGCAAAGTGAACTTTACATATCAATATTAAGTTATATCATAATAACAGTGGAATCAAAGATGAATAAGATTGAAAAAACATCAGAAGAGATCAAACAGTTACATATGGATTTCGAAAAAGAAGTGTTACCGCATTTTTCAGCTCTAAAATCATTTGCACTAAAAATGACAAACGATATAGAAGAAGCAGATGATTTGGCACAAGATACTATGTTAAAAGCATTTAGATTCTTTGATAAATTTGAAAAGGGAACAAACTGTAAAGCATGGCTTTTTCAAATTATGAAAAATTCTTTCATTAATAATTATCGAAAAAATTCAAAATTCTCCGGCAAAGTTGACTATGATGACGTGCAGAACTTTTATGAAAATATCAAGGCAGAAGAAGTAAAAACTCAACATTTCAAGGGTGATGCATTCAATGATATTCTGGATGATGAAATAATAAATGCCCTATCTACATTACCTGATGATTTTAGAACTATTGTATTTTTATCAGATATTGAAGGATATACATATGAAGAAATTGCAGATTTTATGGATTGCCCGATTGGAACAGTACGTTCACTTTTACACAGAGCTCGGAAAATGCTGTACGCTCTCCTATTCACTTACGCAAAAGAAAATGGTTTTATAAAGAACGAAAAATTTCAGCAAAATCTAAAAAAAATTAGAAAAAAATTTAAAAACCCAGCTGAAAATGTAGTTTTTCAAGAAAATTAATAGTCTACTTATAATATATGCAGTAGAATTTTTAATAAATTACTAACAATTTTATAGACAACCAGACTAAAATTTCTTATATTTGAATGATGAATTTATTAATAACATACCAGAAATCTGCTTATAGATCATACGTATACCATATCAATAATAACATTTTGTTAAAACGGTAACTAAAAAAACATAGTAAATTAATATTGTGTAGACTAAAAAAATCTACTCATAAGGAACAATTTTGCATAAATTAAGTAAAAGTTTAAAAAATAAAAGGATGATTTAAGTTGAAGATTACGAAACAATTCACTAACCGTGAGAGTAAATCTTTAGATCAATACCTTCAA